>JBDTAG010000385.1:0-8061 GCA_039924745.1 Rhodoferax sp. | reverse complement strand
GCGCACAGGCGCGCCCGGCGCCGTCGAACACGGTGGATTGGGTAAAAGCCATGGTAGCCGTGCGGTGCATCAGCGTGCCCTTGGCGACCAAAGGGCCAGAGCCCGGAATGGCAGGCTGCATGAAGCTGGTTTTCATCTCGATGGTGACCACACCCATCTCGGGCACTTGGCTGCGCGCGGCTGTAGCCATGGACACATCCAACAGCGTCATCAAAGCGCCGCCGTGGGTGACCGAGAATGAGTTGAGGTGCTCGGGCTTGGGCGCGAACACGATTTCCGATTCCCCGCCTTCGAACTTCGTCAACTCGAAGCCGAGCAGCGTGACAAAAGGGATGTCGACGCCGAAGCCGACCGCCCGCTGCCAGATGGATTCCTTAGATTCAGCCACCGGTGACTACGCTCACGCCGCCGTCCACTGCAATCCATTGCCCGGTGATGTGCTTGCCCGCGTCGGACGCGTACAGCAAGCTAATGCCTTTGAGGTCTTCGTCATCACCGATACGCTTGAGCGGTGCGTGTGCCGCCATCTTGTCTTCGCCCATGGTTTCGATCAACACGGCCGCCATCTTGGTTTTAAAGAAACCGGGGCAAATCGCGTTGACATTGATGCCATACACACCCCACTCCGCCGCCAGCGCGCGCGTGAAGTTGATGACAGCGCCTTTGGAGGTGTTGTAGGCAATGGTCTTCATCGCGGTGGGGTTGCCCCCTAAACCTGCAATGGACGCGATATTGATGATGCGGCCGGTCTTGCGGGGAATCATGCTCTTTTTGGCCACGATTTGGCTCAGCAAGAAGTAGCCGCGCACGTTTAGGTTCATGACCTTGTCCCACGCCGCAGCGGGGTGGTCTTCGGCCGGTGCGCCCCACGACGCACCGGCGTTGTTCACCAAAATGTCGATGTCGCCCATACGCTCCATCGTTTCGTTGGCCAGGCGGGTAATTTCTTCGTCTTTGGAGCAGTCAGCGGCAATCCAGCGGGCGTCAATGCCGGCCGCTTGCAACTCGGCACAAGCCACTTCCAGGTCCGCGGCTTTGCGCGAACTCAGCATGATCTTGGCGCCGGCTTCTCCCAGTGCATGGGCCATCTGCAAGCCCAAGCCACGCGAGCCGCCGGTGATGAGGGCGGTCTTGCCGGTAAGGTCAAACAATTTTTGGATGGTGCGGGGGGTCATGGTTTGGGTCTCCTGCTAAGAATTGGAAGGGTGTGGGCCGATGCCGTTGGGTAACGATTGTGACGGTCGCGCCAGGGGTGTGCGTGTCCCCGGCGTGATATTGACTTGGCGAGATGGTTTTAGAACGCGTCGACCGGGAATGCGGCACAGGTCGTGTCGCGGGACTCGACCACGCCAAGCCAAGCGCCTATCTTGGGCAGCTCATAGTGGAAAAAATACTGCGCCGCGCCCAATCGACCTTGTGTCGCAACTTGGGCTTGCGCGCCATCCTGCTCCAGCGCCTTGGCAGCTACATCGAGCCAGATCCAGGCCAAAACGGTATGGCCAAAGGCTTGCATGTAGGGCACGGCATTGGCCAGCGCTTCGGTCGGGTTGCCGGTGGACCAGGCCTTTTGCGTAGCTACAGACACCTGTTGCAAGGCCTTGCCCAGTGCGGCTGCGTGTGGTGCCAACGCAGGCACAGTGGCGGTCTTTTGAATGGTGGCGGTGATGCGCGCGGCCAGCAGTTGCAAGCCCCTGCCCTCCTCCATCAGCACCTTGCGGCCCAGCAGGTCGGTGGCCTGGATGCCGTGCGTGCCTTCGTGGATCATATTGAGGCGGTTGTCGCGCCAGTATTGCTCCACCGGGAAATCGCGCGTATAGCCATAGCCGCCGTGGATTTGGATGGCCATCGAATTGGCCTCCAGGCACCATTCGCTGGGCCAGCTCTTGGCGATGGGAGTCAGCACTTCCAGCAGTAGGCGGGCGTCGTCGGCTACTGCCCCACCAGCCGTGTGGTGTTCGTCCACCAGGCGGGCGCAATACAGCTCCAGTGCCAACGCGCCTTCGCAATAGGATTTTTGCGCCAGCAGCATGCGTTTGACGTCAGAGTGTTCAATGATGGCAACCTGCGGTGCGGCGACATCCTTACCGCCTGCACCCATAGGGCGGCCCTGGGGGCGGTTGCGTGCGTAGTCCAGCGACGCGTAGTAGCCCGCCATACCCAGCATGGTGGCAGCAATGCCCACGCCGATGCGGGCCTCGTTCATCATGTGGAACATGCATTGCAAGCCCTTGCCGGGCTTGCCGACCAAGTAGCCAACGGCGCCTGCACCTTTGCCGAATGGGCCGTCTTCACCAATGGGGAATTTACCCTCACCAAAATTGAGCAAGGTATTGGTGGTGCCGCGCCACCCCAGTTTGTGGTTCAGACCAGCCAGCGCCACGTCGTTGCGCGCGCCGGTTAATGTGCCGTCGGTGTTGACCAGTTTCTTGGGCACGATGAACAGCGAGATGCCGCGCGTGCCGGGCACCAGCTTGCCATCGGCATCGGGGATCTTGGCCAGCACCAGATGGATGATGTTTTCATTCAGCTCGTGCTCCCCGCTGGATATCCACATCTTGTTGCCCTTGAGGCGGTAGCGTGCACCCAGGGCGTCTGATTCAAAATCTGCACCATCGGGCACGGCACGTGTCGACACATCGCTGAGGCTGGAGCCGGCTTGTGGTTCGGACAGGCACATGGTGCCCGACCAACGGCCAGCGAATTCATTCTTGGCAAACACCTCTTTTTGCATGTCTGAACCATGCGTCATCAGCAAGTTGGCGTTGCCGGTGGTGAGCATGCCCGAACCAATGCTGACCGAGGCACAGGCAAAGAATGCGTTGGCTGCGGCCTCTACGCTGTAGGGCAATTGCATGCCACCGATGTCGTAATCTTGCGCAGCGCTGAGCATGCCGGACTCTGCATAGGCACGGTTGGCATCGTGCGTAGCCTGGGGCAGTATGACTTTTTCGCCGTCAAAGTGCGGCTCTTGGATGTCTACCAGCCGGTTGAAAGGTGCATATTTTTCGCGGGCAATGCGCTCGCAGGTATCGAGTACCGCTCCGAAGGTGTCGCGCGAATGGTCGGCAAAGCGTGGGCGTTGGGCCAGTGCCTCGGTGTTAAGCCAATCATTCAGCAAAAAATCTATGGTGGTGCGCAAGTTCATAGTGGGTTCCAGCAAAACATGGCTATGAGCGTAAAGGATGCGGCGCTGAACCGCTGGCACCAAAGAGACAATCTTGCGCCGCCAAGGCAAAAAAAGCCCCCACCATCGCTGACGGGGGCTTCCCGAAATTGCCAGCCCTCACTGGCAACCCCACAATCGAATCACGATGCGTCTGAGGGCATCCATTGCCACGCTAATTCCGGACTTCTCCGAAAGGATTAGAAGTCTGCGCTCAAGCTGATCGCCGCAAAGCGCGGAGCACCCATGTAATAGAACACGGTTCCCGGTGCAGTAGCACCGACTTTGGTCGCGTTAACGACGGAATTAGAAGAAGGATTGCGGTATTGCTCATTGGTGATGTTGCTCAAGTTAAAGCGCAACTGTGCATTCTTCAATCCACCAAAACTACCCAGGTTGTAACCCGCATCAAAGTCGCCGGTCGTGTAGCTTGGTACTTCTTCGTCATTCATCAAAGTGGCGTATTGGCGGCCGGTGTACTTGAACTTCAAACGGGCATAAAACGGTCCACTAGCGTATTGCAACGAAGTTCCGATCAGTCGGTCCGGTGTCAAAGTGAACTGCTTGCCAGAAGTCGGGATGATCTGGCCTTTGGCTACGGTAATGTCGTTTTGAATTTCACTCGTTTGTGCTGTCAACGAGGCATATGCAGTGAAACCGCCGAGGAACGGCGATGTGCCAGCCTCAAGCTCCAGTCCGCTCGTCCTTACCTTACCGGCATTGGTGTATGTGCTCTTGTCTGCGATCGGGTCGTAAGCGTTAGCCTGGCGATCTTTGAAATCCGCATTGAAAAGCGTAGCTGAGAGCGAGAAATCGCGTGTCTGCAACCGGTAACCCAGGTCTGTCATAACGGAGGATTCGGGCAGCGCCTCCGTCACCAGCTCGACCTGACCAGCAGCATTCACGCGAACATTGCTGCCCGTGAACGCGAAATTGGGGGCCGCCCGGAAGTTTTTACCGATATTGAAAAAGACTTGCTGTCCCTTGGCGAGGTTAATGCGCGCGCCGAGTTGTGGCAGCACATCGCTGTACGTCTTCTGGATGTTGTAGGTGGTCGTAAAACCTTCATTGGCGTAGTTGGTCACATCACGGGTTACCGATGGAGCCCGCACGCCCAACGACAACAGCCCACGGTCACCCATGAAGCTGATGTTGTCGTTGGCGTAAAACTGGTAGGCCGTGCTGACAGTTTTCCAGTCGCGGCCTTCGTACGTCGTTCCGTCAGGACGCGAAGTTTGACCGTTGATCAACCAGATGTCCACGGGTTCGCCGTCGGCACGAACCGCAACGGCTGGTTGCGTTTGGCGGTGCTCAGCACGTTCGTACCACAGGCCGAAGCGCATTTGGTGATTGTCGTAAGTCGTGTTAATTTCCGCAGTCACACCGGGGCGCTGTGTGCGCGTCACGCTGCTGCGCGCCACAATAACTGTGTCAGCCGTGTCTCCGTCGCCATTCAGATCTACGCCCGCACCGATTTTGCCGGTTGAGGTATTGAGGAATCCGGTTTCCGAAAGTGCTGCCTGCTGTGTACCGCCTGTTCCATAGCCATACCAATAGTACGGCTGCACCTTGAGATAGGTTTCTTTTGCAAGCTTGAAGGACCCTGAGACCGACGCAATGACGTTTTCAAATGGATTGACGGACAAACCGTAATACTGAGGCGTCGGTCCAGTTTCCTTTTGGGCGCCTGCCCCACCTGGCAAATGACCCGGTGTGAAGGTGGGCGAGTAGTCATAGTTGTAGCCAAAGGTATTGAGCTGCGCCAGGCTCATGCTGTAAAAATTGTTATTGACAGCACGGTTGTACAGAATGGAGCCCAAGATCACGTTGTCGTCGCTCAAATCCCAGCGGAAAGCCGTATCCAAATGGTCCTTTTTAGCGCCGCCAGAACCTTTCCACTTATCTGCTTCTGTGTGCGAAAGGCTGGCAAAAACTTTGACCTTATCGTCTGCAAATCGACCCGTATCCACCCGTACAAAAGTCCGCTTCATGCGTAAGTCGCCAAAGCCTTGGGAAAATCGAAAGCGTTGCTTGTTTTCGGGGTCGCAGGACGTAATGCTCACATTGCCGCCGGTTGCGCCAGCATGGGGGGCATCGACATCTGGGTTACCTTGGGATACTGTTTGCGTACAAAGATTTTCTTGATCCACATACTCTTGCGGGTAGACAGAAAAACTACCCGAGTCGTTTACAGGAACACCGTTGATAGTGATCCCCAGTTGATCCGAATTGAAGCCCCGAATGGTCAGACCACCGCCGAACAGGCCGGTTGCATCATGATTGAACGAGTTGATACCTGGCAACAGAGCCAAGGCTTGGTAAGGATTCCCCGTTGCGAGGTTCTTTTCAGTCGCTGATTTGGTAACCGTGCTGCGGCCCTTAACGGAATCTTCATTCAACATCTGGCCGGCACCTAGCTTGCCGCCCTCACCGACGATGCTGATCGTGCCCAGCCGAACGTTGTCGTCTTTGGCGCGCGGCTGACCGTCATCACTGTTTGCGGTTTGCGCAAAAACTGGACCGGCTGCTACAACGGCAACGGCTGCACTCAGCACCGTTAGTGAAAACCTAGAAAAACTCATATTTTTACTTTTGCGCATCCTGATGACTCCTAAGTAAGTTGGTCCCAACGGGCGGGGGGGTTAAGACGTGTAAATATTTGCAAAGAACTGCAATATACCCATGAAGTTAACCATATAGTCAGGAAAGATTGATGACAGGTGTTGTATCCGTGCCATCCATTAATGATCTTTTTGTAAAGCCGTTCGTCGCACGCTAGCGACTCCCAACTTTGGAGCAAATCCTTTGGAAACGCCCCCCATTTGTGCGCGATTTGCACCGTTTATGTGCAGCAATAAAAACCTGTTTTTGCTTGCTGTGGTTGGACTTCTTGCAGGATGCGCCGGTACCCCTGCGTTGCAGCAACCGCCGCCGGCCATCGAAGTCAGCATTTTTTCGATCAACGACTTCCATGGCCACATCCAGTCCAAGTCCCCTACGCCACTATCGCCACGCCTGCCAAACGCTAAAACCGGCGAAATCAAACCGCAGGCCGCCGGTGGAGTGGCCTACCTTGCAACCGTGCTGAACGGGTTGCGGTCGCAGCGCAAGAACCAAGTGTTTGTGGCAGCCGGTGACTTGATAGGCGCTTCGCCACAAATGTCGTCTTTGCTGAAGGACGAACCCACACTGACCGCACTTGGTGAGATGGGACTGCTGGCGACTTCGTTGGGCAACCACGACCTGGACCGCGGCGTACCAGAACTGCTGAGCAAAACACGCGGTGAATGCTCCGAAGGGGCCTGCGCCTGGCCCGAGTTCAAGGGGCCTGGGTTCCCCTACTTAGCAGCCAACATGTTTGACATCGCCACCGGAAAGCGGGTACTTCCCAGCCACATCATCAAGGAAGTGGGCGGTTTGAAGTTTGCATTTGTAGGCGCCGTGACGCGCGATACACCCAAAGTCGTTATACCCAAAAGCATAGTAGGCATGCGGTTTGAAGACGAGGCCGACACACTCAACGCACTGGTGCCTGAACTGCGGGCCGAGGGTGCGCAGGTACTGGTCGCCATCGTGCATGAAGGCGCGATGTACAACGGCGCTGCCAACGACCCCAGCTACACCTGCCCTGGCCTGCAAGGGCGAGGTGTAGACATCGCCAAACGGTTGGACCCAGCCTATGCCATCATCATCAGCGGGCACACCCACCAGGCCTATACCTGCAAAATCAATGGGCGACTTTTTGTGCAAGCGGGCAGTTTTGGTGGTTGGCTCACGGAGAGCCGTTTAACCTTCGATACGACAGGCAAGCTATTGGATTCACAAGCTGTTAACTATCCCGTCCTGCAAGCGGCAAACGTACCCAACCCAGCGTTCGCTGCGTTGGTGGAGCGCGCTGCCGCACTGACAACTGCAGCACGCAACAAGCCAGTGGCCCTACTATCGCATGGCGCCACACGCACCGCTAGCCCGCCATATGGAGACACAACGCTGGGCAATTTGGTGGCAGATGCGCATCTGGCATACGCCAAAAAGCGGACCAATGTGGATATTGGCATGACCAACTCGGGTGGCATACGCGCCGACTTGACGGTCGTGCCCGGTAAGACCGTGACCCTGAGCGACCTGTTCGCCATTCAACCTTTTAGCAATGAACTGATAGTGTTGACGATCAGCGGAACGCAATTGCAAGAGTTGATTCGTCGGCAATTGCATAGCCGACGTGTTGGTGGACCAGCCACGTTGCAGGTCTCTTACAACCTGCACTACCAATGGAGTCAAGCACCGGGCGGCGAACCCGTGCTGGAGTCACTGACCGTAGACGGCAAGCCAGTGAACCCGACCCATGACTACCGCATCGTCGTCAACACATTTATGGCAGAAGGCGGCGACGATTTGAATGTGTTCAAGCATGGACGCAACCGTGAAGTGGTGGGCATGGATATCGACGCCTTTGCAGAATCGCTGCACGAAAACCCCAAAGCAGTAGACCAGATAGCGCCCGGGCGCATTGTGAAGAAATAATCCTCCACAGGCACTGCTTCACCCGTCACGGTGTCAATTCGTACAACGCCGAGCCATCACCATTATCCTTGATCAGATGGATATGGGGATGGCTGGCCAAGTAGCGCTGCCCCGCACTTGCAGATAAAAAGCTTAGTTGTACACCGGGCACTGGTGCAATGCGCCAGTTGCCATCGGCTGACGGATTCACCTGCTTATTTGCCGACTGAGTATCCATAGCGCTCAAGTATTCGATCAGCACCTGCCGGTTTTCTTCTGGTGCTTCCAGCACAACCTTACTCGCGTTCAATCCTGGAAAATTCCCACCACCGAACGCACGGTAGTTGTTGGTGGCTACGATGAATTTGGCATCGGCTTGTATTGGCTTGCCTTCG
>JBDTAG010000384.1:0-2808 GCA_039924745.1 Rhodoferax sp. | reverse complement strand
GTTTCAGAACGTTGCACTTCGTACTTGAATCTGCGTTCTAAATCAAAACCACCAACGGACTATCTGTTGCACAGACCCCGTAAGGGGAACCAACAGCTTGCAAGCCGACTCGAACGACGTTATCCCGTAACGGTGTAAGAAAGGGCATGGCAAATCGACCAACCCTTAACAAGCCCCAACAACACAGCGGGCAACCTACATACTGGAACACACCATGCCATCCCTTGCCCGTCGCTTATTCGTTACCGCTGGCGTATCAGCCGCTGTATTTGCACTGGTCGGCCCACGCGGCAGTGGGATCTTCGGAGCCCAAGCCGCGACCACCGAGCGCTTCTCAGTAGCGCATACCGACGAAGAATGGCGCAAGCTACTCAGCCCCAATCAATATGCTGTTTTGCGCGAGGAAGGTACGGAGCGGGCGTTCACAAGCCCGTTGAATGAAGAGCATCGCACGGGCCATTTCCTTTGCGCGGGCTGCAACCTCGATTTATTTTCCTCTAAGACCAAATTCAATAGCGGCACGGGTTGGCCCAGCTTCTGGCAACCGTTAGACAAGGCAGTGGTTGAACGCAAGGACAGCACGTGGGGTATGGCGCGCACCGAGGTACATTGCCAACGCTGTGGTGGCCACTTGGGTCATGTGTTTGACGATGGCCCAGCCCCCACAGGGCTAAGGTATTGCATGAACGGCGTATCGCTGCGTTTCACCCCCAGCGCGGCTTGATTCCCTACAGTGCTGCAACATCTCTAAATATTTCAAGGAATTCAACATGGCTACCACACAACACATCGCACCCCGTACATCGCGCCGCACGTTTACGCTGGCAGCCGTGGGCTTGGCCGCAGCAGCGCTCACCTGGTCCACCGTTTCGATGCCTGCAGAACCGGGCATACAAATACCAGCGCCCGCAAGCGACACAGCATCTGCGCCAGGGGACGGCCTGGAAACCGCCGTGCTGGCAGGCGGCTGCTTTTGGGGGGTGCAAGGTGTGTTTCAGCATGTCCAAGGCGTCACCAATGCCGTCTCCGGCTATGCCGGTGGCAGTGCGAATAATGCCAACTACGAGTCTGTAGGCTCCGGGTCCACCGGGCATGCGGAGGCGGTGCGTATCAGTTTCGACCCTAAAAAAGTAAGCTATGGTCGTCTGCTGCAAATCTATTTTTCAGTAACCCACAACCCCACTGAGCTGAACCGCCAAGGCCCCGATCGGGGAACACAGTACCGCTCGACCATCTTCCCTACCGATGCGGAACAGGCCAGGGTCGCGCGCAACTATATCGAACAACTCAACCGCAGCAAGACTTTCGGCAAGGATCTGGTAACCACCATAGAACCAGCCAAAGAGTTCTACCCGGCGGAAGACTACCACCAGGACTTTTTGACACTGCACCCCAACCAACCGTATATCGCCATTAACGACATGCCCAAAATTGACGAGTTGAAGCGCTTGTTCCCAACGGCCTACAGTGCTGCGCCAGTGCTGGTGGGTTCTGCAGGACAGTCGAAGCGCAAAGGCGCTATGGGTGGTTGATTCTCCGCGCTCAGGCCCAGTCAGTTGCCTCCACGAGCGCGGCTACTGCAGCACAGAGGCCGCGCGCATCTTCATCGTCAAAGCGAGCGATATGAGGACTGTCGAGGTCAAACACCGCACGCAGATTTCCGCCCACCAAAACGGGCAACACCAGTTCTGATTGAGAAGCCGAATCGCAAGCAATGTGTCCTGGGAATGCATTGACATCTTTGACAAGCTGCAGGACCTGTGTGCGAGCGCACGCACCGCAAACGCCACGATCGAATGGAATCCGTACGCAAGCCACTTTGCCCTGAAAGGGGCCAAGTACCAGTTCTTGTCCACGGGCCATATAGAACCCAGCCCAGTTCAGTCCGGGAACTGCTCCGTAGACCAGTGCAGAGAACTGCGCCAGGTTGGCCAGCCAATCGCGCTCACCGTGCATCAACGAGCGTACCTGAGCGACCAGCAGTTGGTAGGAATCGCGCTTGGCTTGCGCGTTGGACATGTCAAGGGTTTCGGTTGGCTCAAAGCTCATGGGGTTCCTAGTATTTCTGCAGTGTGTTCGACAAACACCGAATGCGATATTTTGCCGCCAAACCTTTGACCGTGCCACCGCAGGCCTTGTAGTGCAAAGGTAAGCTTGGTCTTTATTTGCAACCTCGCGCCGGTTTTGCTATCAACTCCGCACAGAGTCAATGCACGGATAACGTACAGAGGCCTTCATGTTGGCCGCTGACCAGATTGATTAACCTGCCAACTGCGCAAGAAATGGCCGATGACCACCATCGCCAAGCAAAGGGTGGCAAATCCCGATACGGCAAAGAAGTAGTCCAAAGCGCCCAACAGCGTCGCTTCCTGGTTGAGCCAAAAGGCCACTTGAGCCAGGGCCAACCGCGGAGCCGTTGCCGCACTGTCGTTGGTAGTAAAGAACTGCGTCAACTGGTCCAGCGTGCTGCGCAGCGCGGGGTTGCTGGGGTTCAGGCTTTCGGCCAGACGCTCATAGTGAAAGCTAGAACGCCATTGCATCATCAACGTGGCCAGCGCCGTGCCTGCGGCCAAGCCGAACTGGGCCAATATGTTTTTGACCTGGTTGGCGTGCGAAAAGCTCGTCTCGTCATGCTGCAGTTTGTGAAACGTCTGCATGGCGGTGGTAGACAGCACGATGATGATGAACGCGCCATTGCACAGCAAAGCAGGCAGCACGCTCAGCAGCGGATGGGCCGCCTCGCTCAGTGTGGACAGTTGCCACGCGCTGACCAACAAGGCCGCAAAGCCGACGACGTAATAGCGTGTG
>JBDTAG010000383.1:0-3599 GCA_039924745.1 Rhodoferax sp. | reverse complement strand
TGTCCACTTCCAGCCGGTCGCACAGGGCGTCCAGGCTATTGCGTTTGCCGGGGAACATTTCCTTAGCCATGACCAAGGTGTCGGTCAACGACCCAATATGCTTTTTGAATGGTCCATGGCCTGCACGCGCCAGTTCTGCATCTAAAAAGGAGAGGTCAAAAGGCGCGTTGTGGGCGATGACTTCTGCGCCCGCCACATAGTCCAACAGTTGCTGGGCTATGGCCGAAAATTTGGGCTTGTCGCTCAGAAACTCGGTGGTCAAACCGTGTACCCGCAAGGCGCCCTCTTCGCTGTCGCGTTCGGGGTTCAGGTAGAAATGCAGGTTGTTACCCGTGAGCTTGCGATTGACGAGCTCAACGCAACCGATTTCGACCATGCGGTCTGGGTTCTGTTCCAGGTTGGCGTTGAAACCTGTGGTTTCGGTGTCCAGGAAAATTTGACGCATACGACACTCTAAAGGTTTTAGTGGTTCTCTTTGGCGTGGTTCAGAGAATACTTCGGTATCTCCACGACCACATCCTTTTGCGCCAGAAACGCCTGGCAACTCAGGCGCGATTGGGGCTCCAGCCCCCAGGCACGGTCTAGCAGGTCTTCCTCGTTTTCATCGAGTTCGTTGAGCGACGCAAACCCCTCGCGCACGATGACGTGGCAGGTGGTGCAAGCGCAGCTCATGTCGCAAGCGTGCTCGATATTGATATGGTTTTCCAACAAGGCTTCACAAATCGAAGTGCCAGGTGTGGCGGTGATTTCAGCGCCCTGTGGGCAGTATTCAGGGTGCGGCAGTATTTTGATGATGGGCATGGTGTTCAGTACCGCAAGGGCTCAGATGGATTCAATGTTCTTGCCTTCGAGCGCCTGCGCAATGCCTTTGTTCATGCGCATGGCGGCAAACGATTCAGTGGCCTCGGCCAGCGCTTTGCTCAACGCTTCAATCGCCGCGGCATCAGTACCGGAACGGCCATTGGCGAGTGCCTGCATGGCGGTGTCGATATCTGCGCGTTCCCGGGCATCCAGCAAATCAGAATCGACATCAAGCGCACTTTGTATGGCCAACAGCAGCCGATCCGCATCCACCTGAGCCTCGACCACGGCGCGGGTGCGAATGTCTTGTTCTGCTGTCGCAAAGCTGTCTTGCAGCATTTGCGCGATTTGCGAATCGCTCAATCCGTAGGACGGTTTGACGTTGATATCGGTTTGCACACCGCTCACCTGCTCGTGCGCGGAAACGTTCAGCAAGCCATCGGCATCAACGGTAAAGGTGACGCGAATACGTGCAGCCCCGGCAGCCATTGGCGGAATGCCACGCAGCTCAAAACGCGCCAAGCTGCGGCAGTCGCTAACCAGATCGCGCTCGCCCTGCACCACGTGCAAGGCCAAGGCGGTTTGGCCATCCTTATAGGTCGTGAAATCTTGCGCCATCGCGGTCGGTATGGTCTGGTTGCGCGGCACGATGCGCTCCACCAAGCCACCCATGGTTTCCACGCCCAGTGACAACGGAATCACGTCCAAGAGCAGCAAGTCGCCAGCGGTGTTGTTGCCCGCCAGTTGATTGGCTTGTATGGATGCACCGAGCGCCACCACTTCGTCCGGGTTGAGGTTGTTCAGCGGCGCATGACCGAAAAATTGGGCCACTGCGGCTTGCACCTGCGGCATGCGCGTAGAGCCACCCACCATGACAACACCCTGCACGTCTTGCGCCGACAACTTGGCATCGCGCAAGGCTTTGCGTGCTGCAGCTATGGTGCGTGCAGTCAAATGTGCGGTAGCCGCCTCAAACTGGGAATCACTTACGTCAAAATGGACGCTAGCCCTCGTCAGATCTGCGTGGAACGCTATTGTTTTTGTAGTAGACAAGCCTTCCTTGCAGGCACGCGCTGACACTTTCAATTTGGCCTTGTCAGACGCGTTGGTGGCTTGCGCACCCGTTTGCGCCAACACCCAGTCAGTCAATGCGTGGTCGTAATCATCACCACCCAAAGCGGAATCACCACCGGTGGCGACGACTTCAAATACGCCTTGTGTCAGCCGCAATATCGAAATATCAAAAGTGCCACCGCCCAAGTCGTAAATGGCATAAACGCCTTCGCTGGCATTGTCCAAACCGTAGGCAATGGCCGCAGCGGTTGGCTCGTTGATGAGGCGCAGCACCTTGATGCCAGCCAGTTGCGCAGCGTCTTTGGTGGCTTGGCGCTGTGCTTCGTCAAAGTAAGCAGGCACGGTGATCACAGCGCCATACAAGTCTTCATTGAACGTGTCTTCGGCGCGGTAGCGCAGCGTGGCCAAAATATCGGCACTCACCTCGACCGGCGATTTTTCTCCAGCGACTGTCAGCACGCCCAGCATGCCGGCGTGGTCTGCAAAGCGGTACGGCAATTTTTCAGCACCCGCCACGTCGCCCAGGCTGCGGCCCATGAAGCGTTTGGCCGATGCGATGGTGTTCTCGGGGTCGCTGGCCAATGCGTCTTGCGCCGCGAAGCCGATCTCTCGCTTGCCGCCATCCAGGTAACGCACTACCGATGGCAGGATGACACGGCCCGCATCATCGGGCAGGCATTCGGCCACACCGTTGCGCACGGCAGCGACCAGTGAATGGGTCGTGCCCAAATCTATGCCCACGGCAATGCGTCGCTCGTGCGGATTGGGCGCTTGGCCCGGCTCAGAAATTTGTAGAAGCGC
Source organism: Rhodoferax sp. (assembly GCA_039924745.1). GTDB lineage: Bacteria > Pseudomonadota > Gammaproteobacteria > Burkholderiales > Burkholderiaceae_C > Allorhodoferax. The sequence goes on along the minus strand of JBDTAG010000383.1, from coordinate 923 downwards.
CATTATTAGGTTTCAAACTTGTCAAACGCCCGATCAAGATCGTGCGCAAATTTTTCAATAAACATCAGCGCGCGCACCGACAGCACGGCGGCGGGGTAATCGTGGGTTTCGTCCAAACACTTCGCACACGCTTGCAACAATTCACGTTGCGCAGACTCTACATTTTCACGTAAAGCATTGAGCGCGTCTTCACCACGGGCGTCATCCAACTCCTCACGCCACTCCATCTGCTGCATCAAGAATGCAGGAGGCATGGCCGTGTTGCTATGGGCATTAATGGGCGCTGCCGCCAGCTCACACAAATAGGCAGCGCGCTTGAGCGGGTCTTTGAGACGTTGGTAGGCTTCGTTGATGCGCACCGACCACTGCATGGCAACGCGTTGCGCAGCATCGCCTTGGGCGGCAAATTTGTCAGGGTGGGCTTCGCGCTGCAGGTCTTTCCAGCGCGCATCCAGCGACGCTCGGTCTTGGGCGAACTGTTTAGCTACGCCGAAGAGTTCAAAGTCATTTGACTGCAGGTTCACACGCGGAAGGACTCGCCGCAACCGCATTTATCGCGCTCTCGCGGGTTGTTGAAGCGAAAGCCTTCGTTCAAACCTTCGCGCACAAAATCCAGCTCAGTGCCGTCTAGATAGGCCAGGCTTTTGGGATCAACCAACACCTTGACGCCGTGGCCTTCAAAAATAAGATCCTCGGGCGCCAAATCGTCAACGTACTCCAGTTGATAGGCCAAACCGGAGCAGCCTGTGGTCTTGACGCCCAAGCGCACGCCCACGCCTTTGCCACGCTTGATCAGGTAGCGGGTCACGTGCCGTGCAGCGGCCTCGGTCAAAGTTACAGCCATTTCAGTTCAGATGTTTTTTCTTGTAATCGTCCACAGCCGCTTTGATAGCGTCTTCGGCCAGGATCGAGCAATGGATTTT
>JBDTAG010000382.1:0-2777 GCA_039924745.1 Rhodoferax sp. | reverse complement strand
ACCGTGGGGGACAGCACAGCAGCCTGGACCCACGCCCAGTTGATGCCTGAACAGCGCGACTGGCTCAGCCGTTTGCCGCTGACCCAGCAACTCGACAAGGCCTTGTTTGTGCACGCCAGCGCCAACGAGCCGCAGCTATGGCACTACGTGTACGACGCGCGCGCGGCGCAGGCCAGCATGGGCGGTGCCGCCGCATGGCCCGGCGTGCAATACGTGTTTTGCGGACACGTGCATTTCCAAACGCTGTACTTTCAAGGCGCGGGCAATGCGTTGATGCCCTTCACGCCACAGCCTGGCATCGCCATACCTGTGCCAGCACACCGGCAATGGCTGGCCACGGTGGGCTCAGCAGGCCAACCACGCGATGGCAATACCGACGCCATGTATTGCCTGCTCGACACCGAACGCGCGCAGCTCACCTTTCACCGCGTGCCGTACGACCACTTTGCCGCCGCCGCCGCCATCCGCAAGGCCGGCATTCACGAATTTTTTGCCGACCGTCTGGAGCGTGGACGATGAAGTTGCTGGAACCCGGCACCGCCATCGATGGTTTCACCGTAGGCGACTGCATCCATGCGGGCGGCATGGCACACATTTACCGCGTGCACTACACGGATGGCCAGGCCGACCCCGGTTTTCCGATGGTGATGAAAGTGCCGCGCATGACCGCAGGTGACGGCGCGGAAAACATCGTGAGCTTCGAGATCGAATGCCAAATCCTGCAGGTGCTGCAAGGCAGCCATGTGCCGCGCTTTGTCGCCGCGGGCGACCTGTCGCGCTTACCGTATCTGGTCATGGAGTATGTCAACGGTCGCACGTTGGAGCAGCAAATGGCGCTGGAGCCCACGCCCGATGTAGAGCACATTGCAGCCCTAGGCACCGCCATGGCGCGCGCGGTGCACGCGCTGCACCAGCAGAACACCGTGCACCTGGACCTCAAACCCGCCAATGTGCTGTTCCGCGATGACGGCAGCGCTGTATTGCTCGACTTTGGCCTGTCGTGCCACGCCCACTACCCCGACCTGTTGGCCGAGCAACTGCGCAAGGCCGTGGGTTCACCGGCATGGATGGCGCCCGAGCAAGTCGTGGGTGTGCGGGGCGACCCGCGCAGCGATATCTTTGCCATCGGCGTCATGCTGTACCAGTTGTGCACCGGCCAACTGCCGTTTGGTACACCACAAACCACCGGCGGCCTGCGCCAGCGCCTGTGGGTAGACCCCGTGCCGCCCCGCAAGCTCAAAGCATTGCTGCCCGAGTGGCTGCAAGAGGTGGTGATGCGCTGCCTGGAGCCCGAGGCGGCACGCCGTTACCCATCGGCGGCACATCTGGCATTCGACCTGTCCAATCCCACGCAAGTGACTATCACTGCACGTGGCCGCTCTACAGAGGGCACCGGGTTTGGCACCCACCTGAAGCGCTGGATCAAAGCTGCCGGAATGCAATACAAGCCCAGTCCGTTGCCCGCGCAACAGGTGGAAGAAGTGCCCATCGTCATGGTCGGCCTACCGCACCAAGACGTCAGCGACGCAACACTGTATTCATTGCGGTTGGCGGTAGCCCGCTCTTTGGGCACGCGACCCGGTGCGCGCCTGGCCTGCCTGACCGTGATCTCACCATCAGCGACCAGCAGCACCGATGACAATAAAAGCGAGACCAAGGTCCACCGGCACCACCTCAACCGCCTGCGCCAATGGGCGCAGCCCCTGGACCACCCGGGCCACCAGACCTCTTACCACGTGCTCGAATCTGGCGACGTGGCGCAGGCTTTGTTGGACTATGCCCGTGGCAATGCCGTCAGCGTCATCGTCATGGGGGCGGCCACGCACGGCCTCAAAACCCAACGCTTCATCGCCACGGTGCCTATCAAGGTGGCCATGGACGCACCCTGCACGGTGATTCTCGTCAAGCAAACCTTGCCATTTGAGCTGCTGGGCTGAACCCACCCGCAGGGCCAGAAACCTTGCGACAATGCCTTTTCCATATTTTGCGAAAAGGGAGACTCACCATGCGAGGCAATGTTGCAGCCATTACGCTGATTCTGTTCGGCTTATTTTTCTTGCTCAAAAACCTGGGCCTCGTCAACTTCAGCCTGGCCGAGTTGTTTTCGACTTGGTGGCCGGTGATCTTGATCGCCGTAGGCCTGTCGATGCTCTTGATGCCCCGCGATGGCAAAAAGAATTGAATGCGCCATCCCTTTGAGGCGCTGACACCGGATGTGGTGCTCGACGCGCTGGACAGCGTGGGCCTGCGCGGCGACGGCCGGCTGACCGCGCTGTCGTCGTATGAAAACCGCGTCTACCAGGTTCAGCTGGAAGACGGCAGCGCGGTGGTAGCCAAGTTTTACCGCCCCGAGCGCTGGAGCACCGAGCAGATACAAGAAGAGCACGACTTTGCCGCCGAGCTGATGGCGGCCGAAATACCTGCCGTGGGGCCGCTGAAGCTCATGGGTCACGGCGACACCGTACCGCAAACGCTGCATCACTTCGGCGGCTTTGCCTTCAGCGCCAGCCCGCGCCGTGGTGGCCGCCCGCCCGAGCTGGACGACGGCGAGGTGTTGGAGTGGATAGGCCGCTTTCTGGCCCGCATCCATACCGTGGGTGCAAAAAAGCCCTTTGCCAGCCGCCCAGCGTTGGACGTGCAAAGCTTTGGCGTGGAGCCCATGCAATGGCTGCTGGAGCATGACAAGGTGCCGCTGGACGTGCAGTCCGCCTGCATACTGAAACGACGCAATCAGATCCAGCGTCTCGGCATCGCAAAGCTCGGCAACCGCCGCAATC
>JBDTAG010000381.1:0-2956 GCA_039924745.1 Rhodoferax sp. | reverse complement strand
TATCTGGGTGTGGTGCCACAAACGGGCGTCGCGAGTCAATGAGCGCCAACCTGCTCACGCTGTCCGGCGTGCACACACACATCGGCGCGTACCACATCCTGCACGGCGTGGACCTGGTCGTGCCGCGCGGGCAACTCACCATGCTGTTGGGGCGCAATGGAGCAGGCAAGACCACCACGCTGCGCACCATCATGGGCCTGTGGCACGCGGCGCAAGGCACTGTGGTGTTTGATGGCCAAGACATTACTGCAGCCGAGACGCCGCACATTGCAGGCTTGGACATTGCCTATGTACCTGAAAACATGGGCATTTTTTCGGACCTCACCGTCAAAGAAAACATGCTGCTGGCAGCCAGAGGTGCCAAGCGCGCCCAGCAGATGGACAGCACGCGCTTGGAGTGGATTTTTTTGCTGTTTCCCGCAGTGGAGAAGTTTTGGAACTACCCGGCGGGCAAGCTTTCAGGTGGTCAAAAGCAGATGCTGGCCGTGGCCCGCGCGATTGTGGAACCGCGCAAATTGTTGATCATCGACGAGCCCAGCAAAGGCCTGGCGCCGGCCATCATCAACAACATGATTGATGCCTTTGCGCAGCTCAAACAAACGGGTACGACCATTTTGCTGGTTGAACAAAACATCAGTTTCGCTAAACGCTTGGGCGACCATGTAGCAGTGATGGACAACGGCCGTGTGGTCCACGCCGGTTCTATGCAAGAGCTGGCGGATAGCGAAGATATGCAACACGCGTTGCTGGGGTTGGCGATATGAAACATTTGAATTTTGATTGGAAGCCGCTTTTGCTGGTGCCACTGTTGGCGTTGCTGGTGTTGCCGTTTATTGGCTCGCCGTCGACGTGGCTTACGCTGACAGTTGCGGGCCTTGCCATGGGCATGATTATCTTTGTCATCGCCTCGGGCCTGACACTGGTCTTTGGCCTGATGGATGTGCTCAACTTTGGCCACGGTGTCTTTATCGCGCTAGGGGCGTTCGTAGCCACATCAGTCATGGGTGCGATGGGAGACTGGACCGGTTCGGACCAGCTCTGGCGCAATCTGGTGGCGGTGTTCCCTGCCATGTTGGTGGCCATGGCTGTAGCCGGTGCGGTGGGCCTCGCGTTTGAGCGGTTCATTGTGCGACCGGTCTACGGCCAGCACCTGAAACAGATACTCATCACTATGGGCGGCATGATCATTGGTGAAGAACTCATCAAGGTGATCTGGGGCCCCGCACAGATTGCGCTGCCGTTACCAGACGCCATGCGCGGTTCGATTTATTGGGGTGACGCGGCCCTTGAGAAATACCGTCTGATGGCGGTGGTGGTGGGGCTGGCGGTTTTTGGCACATTGGCTTGGGTGCTGGGCCGCACCAAGGTGGGGTTGCTGATACGCGCAGGCGTGCAGGACCGTGAGATGGTGGAGGCGCTGGGTTACCGCATCAAGCGCCTGTTCATCGGTGTGTTCGTCGTGGGGAGCGCCCTTGCGGGGCTGGGCGGTGTCATGTGGGGCCTTTACCAGGAAAGCGTTACGCCGCAGATGGGCGCACAGGTCAATGTGCTGATCTTCATCGTCATCATCATCGGTGGCCTGGGCTCTACCGGCGGCGCTTTGATAGGCGCGCTGTTGGTGGGCCTGATGGCCAACTACACCGGCTTTCTAGCCCCCAAGGTTGCGCTGTTTTCTAACATCGCGTTGATGGTCACCATTCTGCTCTGGCGCCCCCAAGGCCTTTACCCCGTTGCAAACCGATAGGGCTTACATATGTTGCAACGCATCTTCTCCAATGACTTCCCCCGCAGCCGATGGCTCACGGGTTTACTGATTCTGCTGGTGCTGGCGCTGGCCTTTACACCCTTCATATTTCCGGGCGTTAAGGCGCTCAATGTGGCGGCAAAGATATTGATCTTTATCGTGCTGGTGGCTAGTTTTGATCTGTTGCTGGGCTACACCGGCATCGTTAGCTTTGCCCACACCATGTTTTTTGGAATCGGTGCGTATGGGATCGCCGTGGCGACTACGCGAATGGGACCGACTTGGGAGGCCTTGGCCGTGGGGCTTGGTGGTAGCTTGCTGCTGTCGATTGCACTGGCGCTGTTGGTCGGGTTGTTCTCGTTGCGGGTGCGTGCCATCTTCTTCGCAATGATCACGCTGGCCGTGGCCTCGGCCTTCTTGACCATGGCTTCGCAGTTGCACGAAATAACGGGTGGTGAGGATGGCTTGTCGTTCAAAGTGCCAGAGATTTTGTCGCCCAGCTACGAGTTCAGCGACCAGCCGTTTTTGGGCGTCTCGCTGGATGGCCGCTTACTGTCGTACTACCTTTTGTTCATGACCGCCGTCGTGTTGTTTCTGGCTCTGTTGCGTATCGTGAATTCGCCATTTGGTCGCGTGCTGCAGGCCATCCGAGAGAACGAATTCCGCGCCGAAGCGATTGGCTACCGGGTGGTGGTGTACCGCACTACGTCCGCCATTTTGTCGGCACTGTTCGCCTGTATGGCCGGTGCCATGCTGGCGATTTGGCTGCGCTACAACGGACCCGATACCTCGCTGTCGTTCGAAATCATGATGGACGTTTTGCTCATCGTGGTGATTGGCGGCATGGGCACCATGTATGGCGCCGTCATAGGCGCTACGCTGTTTCTGGTGGCGCAAAGCTATCTGCAAGACCTGCTGCGTCTGGGTAGTGAAGCTACCAGTGCGCTGCCTTGGCTGTCCGCGCTGTTGTCGCCCGACCGCTGGCTGCTGTGGCTGGGCGTGCTTTTTGTTTTATCTGTCTATTACTTCCCCTCGGGCGTGGTGGGCAGACTGCGTGCGCGCAGGGCGCATCCGTGACCGCTATCGGCACCCCCAAGAAAATTATTACGCTGAAAGCACCATGGGCTATTCGTCTCACTACCTGCGTTGCGCGGGGCAAGAAATCCACTACACGCAGTGGGGCGCTGACGATGCGCCTGTCGTGATTGCTTG
>JBDTAG010000380.1:0-11147 GCA_039924745.1 Rhodoferax sp. | reverse complement strand
GATCGTGCAAAACGTGTCGCCCAATGGCGTGGCGGTACTCAACGCCTGCGACCCCATCGTGGCAGCCATGGCCAGCAAATGTCGCGGTTCGGTAACCTTCTTTGGGGTCGATAAGTACCATCCGGTGATGGCAACGCACCGGGCACAGGGTCAGGCCGTGGTTTACGTTGAGAACGGCTATCTGGTTGCCAACAAAGGCGATTTTCAGCAGACCATTGCACTGTCTTCCATTCCCATCACCATGGGCGGGTTGATACCCTTCCAGGTCGAGAACGTCATGTCATCCGTTGCTGCAGCTTGGGCGCTGGGCCTGGACTGGGACACGATCCGCTCGGGCTTGTTGGGGTTCTCCAATGACACCCACAATGCCCAGGGCCGCTTCAACTTCTTCAAATACCGCGGCGCCACCGTCATTGCCGATTACGGCCACAACCCTGACGCAATGATTGCACTGGTGCAAGCCGTACAAGCCATGCCAGCCAAACGCCGATCCGTGGTAATCAGCGGCGCGGGCGACCGACGCGACCAAGATATTCGCCAGCAAACCGAGATTCTGGGTGACGCATTTGACGAAGTCATCCTGTACGAAGACCAATGCCAGCGTGGCCGCAGCGATGGCGAAGTGATTGCCCTGCTGCGCCAAGGTTTAGCCCATGCACGTCGCACCACGCAGACGTCAGAAATCAAAGGTGAGTTCCTGGCCATTGACACGGCGATGGATAAACTAACCGCTGACGATCTGTGTCTGATCTTGGTGGACCAAGTGGAAGAGGCCTTGGCCCACATCGCAGCCAAGGTACAAAAAGGTTGAAGCGTTTTGGTTCAAATGCCTTCTGCCGTGGGGCCGCGCCCCATCAGTGCGGCAACTGCTTGTGCCGGATGTAGACGGGCGTCGAGTAAATCAACCACGCATTGCGCAATCGGCATGACGATACCCAGACTGGCGGCGCGCTGCACGACTGTGCGGGCGCTGTAGACGCCTTCGGCCACGTGACCCAACGAATCTATCACCTGCTGTAGCGTTTGGCCTTGGGCCAATGCTTGGCCGACGCGCCTATTGCGCGACAAGTCACCCGTTGCAGTGAGCACCAGATCACCCAGTCCGCTCAAACCCATAAATGTCTCGGCTTTGGCGCCCAGTGCCAGCCCAAGACGGGTCATTTCCGCCAGACCCCGTGTGATCAGCGCCGCTCGGGCATTCAGGCCGAGTTGAAGCCCATCGCATAGACCCGTGGCAATGGCGAGCACATTCTTCACAGCGCCCCCCACTTCGACGCCGACAACATCGTCATTGGCGTAGACCCTCAAAGTGGAATTGTGGAATGCTGCGACCAAAGCATCGCGCACCGAGGCGTCGTTACTCGCAGCAACCAAAGCGGTAGGCTTGCCTACGGCGACCTCTTGCGCAAAGCTAGGACCGCTGAGCACACCCGCACGCAAGCGGGGGGCGACTTCGGCTTGAACTTCATGCCCCATAAGACCGGGTGCATCACCCGTTGCGGCTTCGAAGCCTTTGCAGAGCCACGCTACGGACGCACGACAGTCGCGCAATTGCCCAAGCAGGCCCCGCAAACCAGCCATGGGCGGAGCGAGAATGACCAAATCTTCGGAATGCACATTGGCTAGCAACTGGGGCAAGCCTTGGCTGCTGATATCTAAACCAGAAGGCAATGCCACCCCTGGCAAATAGCGTTGGTTTTCACCCGCTTGTTGCAGGGCCTGCGCTTGGAAGGCATCGCGCATCCAGAGCGTAACCCGGTGCTGTGCAGAGGTGTTGCGACTGGCGTTAGCGGCCAGTGCCGTTCCCCATGCACCACCCCCTACTACTATTATATTCATAGCACAAACATGAATGAATACGAGGGCTAGAGGGCAATTTTGCCCAATGACTTACTGTGGCAGCGTGCTGGTGGGCGCGTTGGCCACTGCAGCAGCCTGTGCCTGTTGCTGCTCGTACATCGCCTGGAAGTTGATTTCCGACAAGTGCACAGGGGGGAAACCACCGCGTTGGATCAGATCGGCAACATTACCGCGCAGGTATGGGTACACGATTTGTGGGCAAGCGATTCCCATCAACTGACCCAATTGGTCTTCAGGCACATTGCGGATTTCGAAAATACCAGCTTGCTTGGCTTCGACCAAAAACACCGTCTTGTCCTTGATCTTGGTGTGAACGGTGGCTGTCACAGCCACTTCAAATACGCCATCGGCCACAGGAGCGGCTTCCACGCCGAGTTGGATGTCTACGGAAGGCTGCTCTTGCTCCAGCAAGATAGCTGGTGAATTGGGCTGCTCCAGCGATGCCTCTTTGAGGTAGACGCGTTGGATCTGAAAAATGGGAGTCGCAGGAGTCTGGTCGGACATAAAAACAGTCTTTCAAAGTAAAACAATGCCAGCCGAAAAACTTCGGAGCCGGCGCAGGGCAGGAATTAACGAGAGTTTCGTTAAACGCGGATTATCTCAGGCCGCACAGGGCGACATTCAGAGGGTTCTTCAGGCCGCTGTGTTGAGCAGAGGCAGCAAGCCACCACGGCTATCCAGCGCCATCAGGTCATCGCAGCCACCAACATGGGTGGTTCCAATGAAGATCTGAGGCACCGTGCGCCGACCCGTGATCTCCATCATTTTTGTCCGTTCTTGTGGATGGTTGTCCACCCGAATTTCATCGATATTTTCAACACCCTTGGAAACCAGGATGCGCTTGGCCTGCACGCAGTAGGGGCAAGAAGCAGTGGTGTACATCTTTACGGCTTGCACGGCATTAGGCCTTTTCAATAGGTAGATTGGCTGTTTTCCAGGCGGCCATCCCACCCCCCATTGACTGGGCTTGTTCATAGCCCAATTTCTTGGCAATAGCCACCGCGCGACCTGAACGTGCGCCAGACTGACACACAAGAATCAGGGGTACGGTTTTGTTTTTGACAGTCGCTGCGAGCTTGTTTTCCAGATCCGCCAGCGGAATATTCTTGGCGCCGCCCACGTGGCCGGCCGAAAATTCGGCTGGCTCGCACACATCCACAACCACCGCTTTTTCGCGATTAATCAATTGCACTGCTCCAGCCGGATCCAGGCCCGCCATAGATGCGCCTTGGATCACCGGCCACAAAAGCATAGAGCCGGACGCCACAGCGATGGCAATCAACATCCAGTTATCGAGAAAGAATTTCACTTTAATCCTTGTAAGTTAGCGAGCGTTCAACCCGTCATTTTAGAATGATGGCTGTTTTGCTGTCCGACGGCCCTTTGACAGCCCTTTCCAATCCTGCCCATATAGCCACCACCATGTACAAACTTGTTCTTGTTCGCCACGGCGAATCCACCTGGAATCTTGAAAACCGATTCACGGGTTGGACCGACGTAGACCTCACCCCGACCGGAACAGAACAGGCCAAGAATGCAGGGCGACTGCTGAAAGCAGAGGGCTATGAGTTTGACGTCGCTTACACCAGCGTCCTCAAGCGCGCAACCCGCACACTGTGGCATTGCCTGGACGAAATGGACCGTACCTGGTTGCCGGTGGTGCACTCATGGCGGCTCAATGAACGCCATTACGGCGCATTGCAAGGCCTCAACAAGACCGATATGGCCAAACAGTACGGCGATGCCCAGGTACTGCAATGGCGCCGCAGCTATGACACTCCACCGCCTGCGTTGGAGCCTACTGACATTCGTAGCGAGCGGGGTGACCTGCGCTATGCCAAACTGGACCCCGCTCAAGTGCCATTGACCGAGTGCCTCAAAGATACGGTTGCCCGCGTAATGCCTTTTTGGAACGAAGCCATGGCGCCCGCCATTCAAAACGGCAAACGCATTTTGGTGGCAGCGCACGGCAATTCCATTCGGGCACTGGTCAAATACCTGGACAACATCGGGGACGATGACATCGTGGGCGTAAACATCCCAAACGGTATTCCACTGGTCTATGAGCTGGACGCCAACTTGAAACCCATTCGACACTATTACCTCGGTGATGCAGAAGCTGCAGCAAAGGCTGCTGCCGCTGTAGCGTCACAAGGCAAAGCCTGAACAATCAAAGAAGCTCGGGGTACCAAGGGTTTGCCCTAGCTCTCCCGCGCAATAACACCGCCAACCGAAGGAACTCGCTGCAAGCTATCACCTCCAAGGTGTATATTGAAGTGGCACTGGAATACTTATGGGTCAAAAACTGAAAATTACGGGTTGGATTGGATTGGGAGTGATGGCCGGCGCGCTGACGACGGTCTCGCTTCAGACTGTCGCGCGCAGCACCTTGGCACCACTCCCACTGGAGGAGCTGCAGCAGCTGGCGGCCGTGTTTGGCATGATCAAGACCGACTACGTGGAGCCGGTAGATGAGAAAAAGCTGATCACTGAAGCCATTTCCGGCATGGTGTCGAGTCTTGACCCGCACTCCCAGTATTTCGACAAGAAGTCGTTCAAAGAATTTCAAGAAGGTACGTCTGGGCGCTTTGTCGGTGTCGGCATTGAAATCACCCAAGAAGATGGTCTGGTCAAAGTTGTCTCCCCCATCGAAGGTTCACCCGCATTTCGTGCCGGAATCAAGACTAACGATTTGATTACTCGGGTCGATGAAATGGCAGTCAAAGGCCTGTCGCTCAATGACGCGGTTAAACGGATGCGTGGAGAACCCAACACCAAGGTGGTTCTGACCATCTACCGTAAGGACGAGAACCGCACTTTCCCCGTAGAGATCACCCGCGAAGAAATCAAGCAGCAGTCGGTGCGCGGCAAGATTGTCGAACCCGGTTACGGCTGGATCCGCGTGAGCCAGTTTCAGGAGCAAACCGTAGACGATTTCGCCAAGAAATTGGAAGAAATGTACAAACAGGACCCGCATCTCAAGGGCCTAATACTGGATTTGCGTAACGATCCGGGTGGCTTGCTGAATGCGGCCGTGGCAGTCTCTGCGACCTTCTTGCCCGAAAACGTGACCGTGGTTTCGACCAATGGACAAACGGCCGAGAGCAAACAAATTTTGAAAGCGACTGCGCGCGATTATTTGGGGCGGGACGGCAGTGATCCGCTCAAAAAACTTCCCTTGGGCCTGAAAAACGTGCCGCTTGTGGTACTGGTCAATGGCGGCTCAGCTTCTGCCAGTGAAATCGTTGCAGGCGCATTGCAAGACCACAAACGTGCCACGCTGATGGGTAGCCAGACATTTGGCAAAGGCTCGGTGCAAACTTTTCGTCCTCTGGGGCCAGATACTGGCTTGAAGATCACTACATCGCGTTACTACACACCCAGCGGCAAGTCTATTCAAGCCAAGGGGATCGTTCCGGATGTGATGGTGGACGACACTGAAGAAGGTAGCCCCTACGCTGCGCTGATGACCCGCGAAGCAGACTTGGGCAAGCACCTAGCCAGCGGTCAAGGCGAAGAGGTCAAGGACACCACCCGTGAAAAGGCCCGCGAAGTGGCCTTGAAACGATTGGAAGCAGAAGCGCTTAAACCCGACTCGGAACGTCGCCCGCCTGAATTCGGTTCAGAGAAGGACTTCCAGTTGATACAAGCCTTGAATCAGCTCAAGGGGAAGCCAGTGCTTGTCAGCAAGACACAGGTGGAACGCAAGGAAGAAGCGCCGAAGGAAAACTAACGTCATGGTCCAAACGCTTGTCGCATCGCCTAACACGATGCCCCAAATGGTAAAGCGTTGCCATGGATGACACGCAACTGTTGCGGTATTCGCGGCATATTTTGCTCAACGAAATTGGGGTCGAAGGCCAAGAGCGCATCATGCAAGGGCGTGCTCTTGTTATTGGCTTGGGCGGCTTGGGTTCACCCGCAGCGTTGTATTTGGCTACCGCCGGCATTGGCCATTTGACTCTTGTCGACGACGACACCGTAGACCTGACCAACTTGCAGCGCCAGATTGCCCACACGCACGCACGGGTGGGTCTGCCGAAGGTAGTCTCTGCAAGTCAGGCCTTGCTTGCCATCAATCCCGAACTCCACATTACCACCCTGTCCAAACGCGCGGATGCCAGCCTGCTCGACACTCTGGTGACCGAAGCCGACGTGGTAATAGATTGCAGCGATAACTTCGCCACGCGCCAGGCACTGAATGCCGCCTGTGTCAGACACCAAGTGCCTTTGGTGTCAGGCGCTGCCATCCGATTCGATGGCCAATTGGCGGTGTACAACGCCCAAGATCCGCGCTCCCCTTGCTACGCCTGTGTGTTTCCTCCAGATGCCGCATTCGAAGAGACACGCTGCGCCACAATGGGCGTATTTGCGCCACTCGTAGGCATCATAGGCAGCATGCAAGCCGCTGAGGCTCTCAAACTACTTAGCGGTGCGGGCAAGCCCGCTATCGGGCGGCTTCTGATGCTCGATGGTCGCGACATGACTTGGACCGACATCCGATTGGTACGAAACCCTGATTGCACCGTGTGTGGAGCGGCGCACTAGGTGCGTGATACCTTGTGCGCGTATAGCACCACAATAGCCGGGTAAAGCGGCAGCAAATGTCCCGGTGGACGGCCGCCTTGTGTGACACCATCTACACAGTTCCTGTTATGCTTTATTGATACAGCTCCAACATCCACAGTGGCATCCCCAACGTCTCCTTCTCTCGTCCCATTGCACCAGTTGCAGCTGGATGATGCACGTGCCTTGCTAGACCATGGAATGTTGGGTGCGCTGCCCTCGTCCGAAGAATCACCGTTGGATTACCTTCAAGGCGTGATCAATGGGCTCTGTGAGCTGTCGCTCAAAGACCCTCTGACGGGTCTTGGTAATCGGCGGCACTTCCGTGCAGTTCAAGAGCGCACTATCGACGGTGTTGCGCGGTCTGGTGATCCGGCACTTTTGTTGATGCTGGATATAGACCACTTCAAAAATGTCAACGATACGCACGGCCACCAGGCGGGCGATCAAGTGTTGCAAGCCGTCGCACGTTGCGTGGCTAGTTGCGTGCGCCCGATGGACACGGTGGCTCGTTATGGTGGAGAAGAATTTTCGGTCGTACTGCCCAATTGTCATGCATCGTTTGGCTCAACCGTTGCAGAACGCATCCGGGCAACCGTTGAAGCTTTGGTGATCCCAATCTCACCGGTTTTGTCGCTCAAAGTAACGATCAGCGTAGGTGGCGCGTACGCACCAGAATGGGTTCGCTCAACCGCTGCTCTGTGGACCGAGCGTGCCGATGTTCAGCTATACCGGGCCAAGAAAGAAGGCCGCAACCAGGTTTGCCTGGATCATCAGCAAGAAATATATGTCAGTGCAGAAGAAAAAAATCTGCTGTTTGGTCATCTCGCTTTGGGGGACCCGGCATGGATCGAAAGTGTTTCTAGCGAAGCGCCAGGCGGCACCGCCACTGGCGCCATGCAAAGGGTGAATTGATGGCTGACGTACTTACTCCCCCAATTCCCAGCGAGATTCCCTCGACCGCTCTGCCGCTCAAGCCGATAGGTAAAGTTATAGCTGTGACAAGCGGCAAAGGTGGCGTAGGCAAAACCTTCGTATCTGCAAACCTGGCTGCCGCATTGGCTAAGCTGGGCCTGCGCGTGCTGGTGCTGGACGCTGATTTGGGTCTGGCTAACCTCGACGTCGTGCTCAACCTTTACCCCAAGATCACCTTACACGACGTATTCACCGGCAAGGCTAAGCTTGAAGAGGCTGTCATCCGGGCGCCGGGTGGCTTTTCCGTCCTGCTGGCCGGGTCCGGGATGGTGGAGTATTCCCGCTTGACACCTGAAGTACGCAACGATTTTTTGCGCATCATGGGTGGGTTGGTCCCCCATTACGATGTGGTGTTACTTGACACCGGTGCCGGCATTTCCGACGTGGTGTTGTTTGCCGTATCGCTGGCGTCTGAGGTCATCGTTGTAGCAACGCCCGAGCCCACATCGTTGACCGATGCCTACGCGACGGTCAAGGTCTTGGTTGGGCAGCAAAAGCGTCAGACCATCCGCATGGTGATCAACCAGACGGCCCGCCTTGGCGATGGCCGCGCCATCACCACACAGTTGCAACAGGTGCTAGACCGGTTTGTACCGACCGAGCCCGGCCGACCGATCAAGCTGGTCCACATGGGCGACATCCCTGCTGACCCAGCGGTGCGCCAGGCCATCATGCGTCGCCAATTGTTGATGCAAGCAACCCCAAGTTGCCCGGCTGCAATGGCGATTTCGCAACTTGCACTCAAGCTCGAAGAGAGCGTAATTTCTCGCAGCAAATAGTCCGCGCACGGCTTGGTACCTAGGCCGTGAGAATCCAGCCTTCTAACGGATCTAGATCTGCGGGTAAGCCATAAAGCGAGTCACCTTCGCCATACCGCCGCTCTGCCCAAGCAGCCTGCACCAGGCACAGCACGGCATCCAACGCATCCCCTTTGGCATCATCTACCAAGGCATCGCGTTGAGCATGGGTCAGCTTCAGGCGTAGGCCAAGACGCGTTTGACCTGCTTCAAGACCCGTGACAAGATCCTTGCGGGCAATCAAGCGCTCAGGTGTTTGTTTCAGCCGATCGTCACTCTTGTAGCTGCGTTGACCCAATACTTCCCGCGCCAACAGGCCCGGGTACGCTTCCAGGGCGACACGTCGAGGCAATGCATCCGTTGTTTGTGCAATTAAACCTGGGATAGCAACGCCAGCAGCCATCAGCCTCGGTACTCCCGCATGCAGCATAAACGCCACTGGCGGATTCACCCACTTCATCGAAGGGCTGGAGCCCGCAGGCCCGTCGCACGCGCGGTGTGCGAATTTTCCGCCAACCTGTCGCGCGTTGCAGAATGCAGCAAATGTGTCGCGAATCTCAACGCGGCTTAGCGTCGCGTAATGGTCTATGCATGCTTGCCATTCCAAAGGCCAACCCAACGCTGTGACCAGCTCGCGTGGCAAACCAAACGGTAGATCAAAACCACCGATCCAAGTTTTCGGTTGGGACAGCCAGTGCTCAAAAGCCGCCAAAGATGGCAACAGCTCCAATTTGTCCAACACCACAACTTGGCTGTGCAAATGGCCCAATGCGAGAACAATCGGTTTGCCGCGGGTAGGCGCACTGGAGAAATCGCAACCGACGAGCATGGCAGTGCTTTGAACCTAGCCCAGGGCCAAGGCCATGACGCCCACGCCGATGCACGCGGCACCTAGAAAACGCACTATCCGCGCACCTTCACCCAGCAGTTGCCCTCCAATCAGGGCTGCGAACAACATGGACACTTCACGGGCCGGCGCTACATGGCTCAATGGCGCCACCTGCATGGCGTACAACACCAACACATAGGAGATGGGACTGATGACACCGACAACAGTTGCATATTTCCATTGGGCACGCCACATCATCCGCGCCTCATCCGGTTTGCGAAACAACGCGGGCAGTAGGAATGCGAGGCGCACAAAATTGCCGAAGTAGTCCACCAAGATAGGCGACATGAAAACCATTTTGACCGCATATCCATCAACAACGGTGTAGCTGGCAATAAATACACCCGTTAGCAGCCCGTACAACATCCCCTTTCGCACCCGTGCCTGGCGGTCGGCACTGTGAGCATTGCGAAACAAACCGGGGCCACCGGCGATGAAGAAAACACCAACTACTACGGCGACGATGCCACCGAAACCCAACGCCGAAATGTGCTCACCCAAAAAGAGAATCGCAACCATGGACGACAACAGAGGACCAGAACCTCGTGCCAGTGGATACACCACCGTCAAATCAGCTTTGCGATAGCCGCGCAACAGGACCACAAAATAGATGGTGTGCAAAACACCACTGGCGGCTATGAGACTCCATTCCATCATGCCCCAAGCGGGCACCTGCAGCCAACCCAACCAAAGCCCAACCGGAGCCCAGAACACCATCATCACGAGGGAACTGAAGCAGGAGAAGCGTACATCTCCGCCTGCCTTTTTTGCGGCTATATTCCAGCAGGCATGGATCAGTCCGGCCAGTATGACCAGCGCCAATGCGCTAAGCGGCATGCGCGCTAAGCTTTACGCTCTGCCGATGATGGAAGCCGTGGCCATCAACTCTTCCAGCAGCGCCAAAGACACCTTGCCCGACACTGAATAAGGGTCCAGCTCAGGCTTTTCCGCATACTTCAACAGGATGTTGGTATTGATCTTGGACATATTGACTTGGCCCATAGTCCAACCACCGAAACGTCGCTCCGAGATTTCCTCGTAGTGCAACAGAACAACATCTTTATGGCGGGGGTCTCGTTGAATGTGAGCGTACAGTTCGCTGACTGACATACGACCACCCTCTATGGCCTGCAAAAAAATACCCCCACCGTAACAAAGGATGCCCGTGATGCCACAGGTCGGGTTGTACTGACGGGCTTGGGTCAATATGGTTTCAATGGCGTCAGCGCTGGAATCAACGGCGCGACTGGCGTACAACAAACGTACCAACATAACTTAGGCCTTCCGTGGAATCAATGATAAAAATTCGCGCCGTAGATTGGGGTCTTTTAGAAACACGCCGCGCATAACCGAGTTGATCATTTTGCTGTCCATGTCTTTGACCCCGCGCCATGCCATGCAGTAGTGGCTGGCTTCCATAACGATTGCCAAGCCATCGGGCTGGGTCTTTTCTTGGATCAAGTCCGCCAGTTGAACAACGGCCTCTTCTTGGATCTGGGGACGCCCCATGATCCATTCCGCCAGACGCGCATACTTGGACAGTCCAATGACGTTCGTGTGCTCGTTAGGCATGACGCCGATCCAAATCCTTCCGATAACCGGGCAAAAATGGTGGCTGCAGGCACTGCGCACGGTGATGGGGCCAACGATCATCAGCTCATTCAGATGGCCAACGTTTGGAAACTCAGTAATGGCTGGGCAACTGACGTAACGCCCACGGAACACCTCATTCAAGTACATCTTCGCTACGCGGCGCGCCGTGTTGCCAGTGTTGTGGTCATTGACGGTGTCTATAACCAAGCTGTCCAGCACGCCCTGCATCTTGATTTCGACTTCATCCAGCAATTTTTCCAAATCGCTTGGCGTCACGAACTCTGCAATGTTGTCGTTGGCATGAAAGCGCTTACGGGCTGCCACCAGGCGCTCCCGGATTTTGACGGAAACTGGCGTTCCCTCATCGGTATCAGATGGGTTCATAGTAGTTGGTGTTTTCATTAACATTGCGAGAATATTACCAGCCTTTGACTAGTAAGGTTTTTAGCCACTAGCCCTCGTGATAG
>JBDTAG010000379.1:0-3838 GCA_039924745.1 Rhodoferax sp. | reverse complement strand
AAAGAGACACTTCAATCTGTGGGCCGTCAATACGCAGCCCAAAGATAAATAAAGAGCGAGTTGTTGTCCTGCGCATTGCGCCCGAACCCGTCGTAGTTATTTGAGGCTCCATTGAAAATGTTGTAGTTGGTGTACTGCGCTCCAACCCTGGTGTACTGCGTCGGCATCCAGAAGGTTTCCAACGTCCAGCCACGCACGGCAGGGTCACCTGAGAAGTTACCAAGGCGCACCGAAGCAGGGTCTAACATACCCGGAGTACCGATGCCAAAGCCTGAGGATTGATTGGCCGTATTCACGCTGCCAGTCTGGTTGAAATAGGCCAGTGAGCCGCCATATTTGGCCTGGTACACGTAGCTCACCTTGGCGCGCATGATGTCGGTCGTGTCCTGCGCATTGAAATTACCCAGTTGGTTGCCAGAAGCGTCGGCAAAACTTGCCTGCCCATCCGAAGTCCCATCCGGATACTGGTGCGCGTTGTGGGCAAATACCAGTTGAGCAGTGACGGTGTGGGGGTCCAACAGGTACTGGTACTGTAGGTCGACACTCACGTCCCGGTAGCGGTGTAGCGTCGTAGGGTCGGAAGTGTCTAGCGGATTGTCGAAGACCTCGGCCAACATGCCAGAGGTGCCGATCATGAGGCTGTGCGCTCCCCATTCATGGTTTATGGCGAGGCGCCAGTAGGGATTGACCCCATTGAGCTTGGTGACACTTGAGTCATCTAAACCAGCACTCATAAACTTCAATACGCCCTTAGAAGTGGTGTAACCGCCAAACTCCGCGTAGTAGCGGTGGTTTAGGAAAGCATAGGCGGTGACTCCCGCCAAATTGCCGCCGGAGCCATGGCCTGGATAGGGCGTAGTGCCATCGATGAACTGACTACTGCCCGGACTGGGAACGGGCACGTATTGCATCCAAGCGGCCGCCGTATTCCAGGGATCGGCCAGCGAGGGATTGTTGTTTACCGATATTCCCCATATCAGGTCGCGCTTGCCATCAATAAAATGGTCCGCATACCGAAAATCCATGTTGTCTGCAAAGGTGTCCTGGTAGTTTCCCGCCGAAGAGGTGTCGGCATATCGGTCGTGCGTGATTTGCACGAAAGCACCTAAATTGTTTGTGATCTTGCCACCTGTAAACACACTGACTGTGGGCAGAATGGTTTCGCCATTGGCCTTGAAGTCGTTTGCTGGGTCGTCACTTTTAGAAGTATTCGAGACCTTGGAATTGGACAGCAAGCCCATCACCGATAGCGGGATGGAAGTGCGTTGCCCCAATGTATAACCGGTCAATTTGAATTCACGCCCAAAAGGCGTTAACTCCGGGTACTGTCCCCCAGCATGGCACGCTACGCAGTTTTGTCCAGTCTGTCTTGCAAACATTGGCAACGCCTGAGCGGTCTGCGGCAATACAAAGACAAAAAATAGAGCTGCAGCAACCAGTAGGCTGAGATACCGTGAGTATCCGTGAAGGATATTTAGTGGGGCACGGCGCATAGAAAACTCCAAGTTGCTATTCGTTCCATCGTGCGCCCTGCATTGCAAACCTCATTGATGAATGTCAAGAACGTGTGACTTTCAGCAGGTCACGCCAAAAATGCAACGCCCATGTCCACCAAACAGTTAGAAAACACGTGCAAGACGCAGTACGAGTGGTTTGCCCGAATTCAGGGTCGCTCCCGTGGTTTACAACCATTGGCGGCAGACCAGCCAACGGCAAAGCGAATGTGCGGCCCAATAAACCGAACAGATTAGAGCTCTGCAGGCTGGCAAAAAGCGCCTGTGCTCGTCAACGCACACACTGTGCCAAAAGGACCGCCTATAAACCTCATATGGCTGTTCACGAATAGCGAACACCGAGCAAAGATAGTCCTCGCGGCACGAGCAGGCACGTTAGCTGCGCCAATCGCTGAACGACCGTCATACCCACACCCAATTCAACCCGTAAAGGAACACCCATGGCATACCGCAGCACCAACCCCTTCACCAACAAAGTCGAAAAATCTTTTGATGAGCTAAACGACCAACAGCTTCAAGCCAAGCTGCAAACTGCCCAAGACTGTTTTGACAACACGTGGCGCGACCAGAGCATTGCACAGCGCAAGGTGGTGCTTAAGCGCGCAGCAGCCTTGATGCGCGAGCGCCAGCAGTCATTGGCCGAACTGGCCACGCGAGAGATGGGCAAGCTGATCGCGCAAAGTGCGGGCGAGGTGGCGCTCAGCGCTGCCATCATCGACTATTACGCCGACCACGCCGAGGCGTTCCTAGCGCCCGAGACGCTGAAGACCGACGCGGGCCAGGCCGTGGTGGAGAGCAGCCCTGTGGGCGTGCTGTTTGGCGTGGAGCCATGGAACTTTCCCTACTACCAGATCGCCCGCTTTGCAGCGCCCAATCTGATGGCTGGCAATGTGGTGATGGTTAAGCATGCGTCGAACGTACCGCAGTGCGCGCTGGCGTTTGAGCAGCTGATGCATGACGCGGGTTTGCCCGATGGCTGCTACACCAATCTGTTTATTTCCAAGGACCAAGTGAGCGCCGTGATTGACGACAAGCGCGTGCGTGGTGTCGCGTTGACCGGCAGTGAAGCAGCCGGTTCCGTAGTGGCCGCACGCGCGGGGCAGAACCTGAAAAAGTCGACGATGGAGTTGGGCGGCAGCGATGCGTTCATCGTGCTGGAAGACGCCGACATGGCGCTGGCTGTGAAACAGGCAGTGAGCGGCCGCATGGGCAATGCGGGTCAGGCTTGTACGGCGTCCAAGCGCTTCATCGTGCTGGACGCTGTGGCCGATGTTTTCCTGGAACAGTTCAAAGCGGCGATGGCCGGATTCAAGCACGGTGACCCGATGGCGGCAGATACCACGCTTGCGCCGCTCAGCTCGGCCGATGCGCTGGACAAGCTCGAAAAACAAGTGCAAACCGCAGTGCAGCATGGCGCCAAGCTGTTGCTGGGTGGCAAGCGGGTGGCACACACCGATGGCAACTTCATGGAGCCCACGATCCTGACCAATATCGCCCAGAAGAATCCGATGTTCAGCGAAGAATTCTTTGGCCCCGTGGCCATGTTCTTTCGTGTACCAGACGAAGCTGCCGCTGTCGCACTTGCCAACAACTCGCCCTTCGGCTTGGGTGGCTCTGTGTTCACCAAAGATGCGCAGCGCGGTCGCAGCGTTGCACGCCGTATCGACACGGGCATGGTGTTCGTCAATTCGGCCGCCGTGTCGATGCCAGACCTGCCGTTTGGCGGCGTTAAGAACTCGGGCTATGGGCGTGAGCTGTCGGCTTTGGGTATTCAAGAGTTCGTCAACAAGAAGCTGATTCGCGTGGCGTAATCAGCCGGCTCTACCGTTGGGCTGCATGTGATGGAACAGTCGAATTGCTCCTGTATTGATAGCTATATTCGCAATGAATACGAGGGCTAGAGGCTAGTTTTCCTTAGATGAATCGGTGGACGCGGTAGACAAACTCCCTTCTAAACTAGGAGAAGATCCGCCCGACATTGAGGGCTCCGAGCGATGCCGCAACAAGGTGGGCCTTACGGATTGCAAGAGCCTTGTGCGGCTTACCCGGTCGTCAGCCTTGCGCAGGAAGCTTGGTTTACGATGGGGCATGAACGAAACTACGTTTGATTACATCATCATCGGCGCGGGCACAGCCGGCTGCCTGTTAGCCAACCGACTCAGCGCAGATGCATCCAAGCGCGTGCTGTTGATCGAGGCGGGTCGCAAAGACGATTACCACTGGATCCACATCCCGGTGGGCTACCTCTACTGCATCGGCAACCCGCGCACCGACTGGCTCTACAACACCGAGCCGGACGTGGGACTCAATGGCCGCTCTTTACG
>JBDTAG010000378.1:0-3614 GCA_039924745.1 Rhodoferax sp. | reverse complement strand
GTATTGATTCTGGAGCGCAAAGACGGCTTGGCCAGGTTGCGCCTAGAAGGCAATGGAGACCAAACCGATCCACCCACCGTGAAAGTGGAGCCGCGTACCCGCTACGAAATGCTGTCCGATTTGGCGCTGCCAACCTTGCGTTCCAACATCATAGAAGCGTTTCTAGCAGAACCCATCGTTGTAGACGAGGCTGGCCTTAACGCCGCACCCCGCATCGTGTCGGCGCAAGACAGCCGTGTGTTGATCACCCGCGGTGACCGTGTTTATGCACGTGGTCCCGATGGATCGCCTTTGTTGGATGACCAAGCGAAAGAACAATTCTTCCGGGTGTTCCGCAACGCCACGCCGCTCAAGGATCCCGGCACAGGCGAAATTCTGGGCTACGAAGCACAATACGCAGGTAAAGCTGTTTTGGTACGCAGTGAAAGTAGTACGGACGCTGAAAACGGATCGAGTGGTACGGTCGTTGTGCCTGCCACCATTGATATCACCGCCGCGAAGGAAGAAATGCGCGTCGGCGACCGCTTGCTGCCCGAACCGCCTCGCCAATTGCAAACCTACACACCCCATGCGCCGAGCACCAAGATTGAAGGTGGTCGCATCGTATCCATTTACGGCAGTGCTGTTGTCAATGCTGGCCAAAACCAGGTAGTGGCGATTAACAAAGGCACGCAAGACGGCATGGAGCCGGGGGTTGTTCTGGCGATTCTGAAAGATGGCGCACGTATTCTGGACCGCTCAGGCGGCACTCCCACACAGCTCAAGCTGCCAGATGAACGTAACGGCCTGTTGATGGTGTTCCGCACATTTGAACGGGTTTCCTATGCGTTGGTTCTGGAAATCACCGATGGGGTCCGCACCGGCGACCGCCTGGTGGATCCTCGCCCCTAAGCCGATCCAGGTCGGTGCCCCATGTGGACCCTGTTAACGGGCACATGGAGCAATCGCAACCCGCAGCCACTCCCAACATGGATCACGCCGAACTCTCTGCGTGGTTGCGCCTGCAATTGACGCCCGGTGTAGGCAACACTTCTGCGCGCCAGTTGCTGACAGCATTCGGTTTGCCGCAAGGCATATTTGACGCATCGACCCAAGCGTTGGAGCAGGTTGTTAGCGCGCGCCAGAGTGCCGCACTCAAAATTACACCGCCTGATTGGCACCCTTTGGTCGACACGACGTGGCAATGGCTGCAGTCCAATCCGCAGAGCCACCGTGTTTTGGCGCTGGGTGATGCCGCGTATCCCCAGTCGCTACTAAATATGGACGATCCACCCCTATTGCTATACGCCATGGGCACTCCTGCGGCATGGCTGGCGGGCGGTTTGTCTGATGGCATGCAGCACTGCTTGGCCGTAGTAGGTAGCAGAAACCCAACGCCGCAAGGGGCAGCCAATGCCCGCCAGTTTTCACAGGCTTTGGCACAGGCGGGAATGACCATCGTTTCGGGCCTTGCCCTTGGTGTTGACGGCGCCGCGCACGAGGGTGCACTTGATGGCGCGCATGATGGACAGTTGGCCACTATCGCAGTTGTGGGCACGGGTCTAGACCGTGTCTATCCGAGGCAGCACCGTGACCTGGCCCACCGCATTGCCCAAAGGGGTGTGCTCCTCAGCGAATATCCTTTGGGCACGCCTCCACTTTCGGCTAATTTTCCGAGACGCAACCGCATCATCGCCGGGCTGTCCAGTGGAACCTTGGTTGTCGAAGCCGCATTGCAATCTGGTTCACTAATCACAGCGCGTTTGGCCAGCGAACAAGGCAAGGACGTATTTGCCATTCCAGGCTCTATCCACTCCACGCAGGCGCGAGGTTGTCACGCCTTGATCAAGCAAGGCGCCAAACTGGTCGAAAGCGCACAAGATGTTCTGGAGGAATTGGTTGCCTTCACACCATCCGTGGTCAATCCCGACACGGTAGCGGAAGCGAATGATTCAAGCGAAACACGATCTACCGGGAGTTCCGATTCAACGGATTCGTTACTCGACGCGCTCGGATTTGATCCCATCGGGCTAGACGCACTCCTGGCACGTACGGGTCTCGATACGCCAAAGCTTCAAGCACAACTAATGGAGTTGGAAATCTACGGACGGGTGGCGCGCCTTCCTGGCGGTTTGTTCCAGCAAATCGCACGTGCCTGAATAGATACTTCCCAGTGCCACCGTTCGCGTAAGCGAGAAATAGAAGGGAAAGTCCGCCGTATGCGGCAGCACCCTCTTTTCTGCGCTATATTGACCCCATGTTTGAAGTCCTTGTCTTCGTCTACGAAAACTATTACGCCGGGGACAGCTGTCCCGAACCTGCACATCTGGAGCGCAAGCTCAATGCTGTGGGTTTTGATTCCGAAGAGATCGAAGACGCATTGAATTGGCTCAATGGCCTGAACACTGCGGCACGCGGTTCCAACGCATTTGTCGGCACATCTCAATTGATCGCACCTGAGCCCTGGCTGCGCGATCCGTGCGAGACCAGTGTGCGCATCTATCCGGTGGACGAACAAAACCATTTGGGCGCTGAATGCTTGGGATTTATTAGCTTTCTGGAATCTGCCGGCGCGCTGCCTGCCTTCATGCGTGAGGTGGTCATCGATCGGGCGATGGCTGCACCGGGTTCACCTGTGGCGCTGGACGATTTGAAAATCATTGTCCTGATGGTGTATTGGGGTTTTGGCCAAGAGCCCGATGCGTTGGTACTCGATGAGCTATGCGATGACTGCAGCGAGCGCGTAGCGCATTAATCTCCCAAAATTACAGCGTCCGACGCTTGCATTGGTGAGCACCCCGCTGGCTTGGTGCAATTCACGCAACTGAAAGTTCAGACAGCCATTAATCGCTCAGGATTGGCCTCAATCTTGGACAGTGCATCGCGCGTGGCGCGCACCGTCAATGTTTCTTCTTCCTGCGGCAACAACAGACCGGCCTGCAAATAGGCCGCCAGCCGACCGCCTTGCACCAGATAGCTCTTACCAGAGCTGGCGGCAAACAGGTTCAGATGCTTGCGGTCGCTGCGCCAAGCAAACTGCACCTGTGTAATCTGGTTGTTGTGATCGAGCGTGAACCATGAGCCCAACTGCAATTCTTGAGCCCAAGCGACCATCGCCGCACTGGGCTTGGATCCGCCATTGCCAACCACTTCGATGGACGATGCATCGATGCCCAACATCATCTCTATGCTTTCGGAATCCAAGGGCAGGTCACCCATACCGTCTTCCGACACAAAATCTTCCAAATTGCCCAGTCGGTGCGCCATAGCATCAATCTTGTCTTGGGGAATGGCTTGGGTCTTGGACAAGAAGGCATCCGCCAGGGTATCGCTCACCGTTTTGATGTGCACATCCTGCGCAGAGGGAGCCATGGCCAACAGCGTCATGCCTGAACGCAACCGCAGCAACAAGTTTGGCAAATCTTGGATCACGCGGGCACGGTCAGCGCGGTTGGGTTTGGCACTGGCAGCCCATACCAAGTCGGTTGCCGACTTCTTGAGCAACAACGTATCTTTATGCTGCGGACCCTTGCGTACGGCAGCCACGGCCAGCACCTCAGCCCAGACCTTAAACAAAAACTCACGGATTTCGTCGCGCACAGGCATGTCTTTGAGCAT
The DNA here is from genome assembly GCA_039924745.1 of Rhodoferax sp. Taxonomy (GTDB): domain Bacteria; phylum Pseudomonadota; class Gammaproteobacteria; order Burkholderiales; family Burkholderiaceae_C; genus Allorhodoferax. Next base: position 17 of record JBDTAG010000378.1, on the reverse strand, counting down.
GTCGCGCATCTCGATGG
>JBDTAG010000377.1:0-8055 GCA_039924745.1 Rhodoferax sp. | reverse complement strand
GTCAGGACCTAAACCTGGTGCGTCTACCAATTTCGCCACCCGCGCAAAAAAACAAAATGGGCGGTCGATTGCCCTAACAGACGCTGTCTGCCGGACTCTGACCACCCAATTGAAATTGGTTAACCATCTATTTTAACCTGAGTGGCAGACCAAACCCTGAACGCTCAGGGCCAAGCCGCCGAAAATATGCAGTAAAAGCGCGTATCAAACCCGTAACGGGTCTGAACTAAAGGCTCTTTTACAACGTTGCCACGCACGCCGAACAAAGGGCAACACATCAAAGTGACCTGCTGCGTACATGGCGGGCAATGCCAGCAAAGTAAGAACAGTCGCAACAATCAAGCCACCCATGATGGCAACCGCCATCGGACCCCAGAAAACCGAACGGGACAACGGGATCATGGCTAAAACCGCCGCGGCAGCTGTTAGTACGATAGGACGCAATCGGCGGACGGCAGATTCACGGATAGCATCCCATACAGGCACGCCAGACGCACGATCCTGTTCGATCTGGTCGATCAAAATCACCGAATTGCGTTGGATCATTCCCATTAGAGCAATCACACCCAAGAGTGCGACGAAACCAAACGGACGATTTAACACCAGCAAAGCACCTGCCACACCGGCAATACCCAATGGCCCGGTCACGAACACCAGCATGGCACGCAAAAAACTGTGCAACTGCAGCATCAGCAATGTGAAAGTAATGAACAGCATGATAGGGACACCCGCAGCAATGGAGTCTGAACCTTTGGAGCTCTGCTCTACCGCACCAGCCACTTCAACGCGATAACCGCTAGGCCATTTTTTGCTGATTTCTGTCAATTTAGGCAATAACTCATTGGTGACCGTGGCGCCCTGCATACCTTCCACAATATCACTCTGCACAGTGATCGCATAATCCCGATTCTGGCGCCACATCACCCCCGGCTCCCAGGCAAACACCGGTTTGGCGATCTGCGTTAGGGGAATTGATTTACCCGAAGCAGTCGGCAAATACGCGTTTCCGATATCAGAAATGGCATTGCGTTCATCCAGCGGCTGGCGCAACACGATATCGATCAACTTATCACCCTCTTGGTATTGGCCGACCGTCGAGCCTGACAATATCGTTCGCGAAGCTTGGGCAATGGATTGGCTCGTCACACCCAGCGCGCGCGCCTTGGATTGGTCCACTTCTAAACGCAGCACTTTTACGGACTCGTTCCAGTTGTCGTTGACACCCCTTGCGTTGGGGTTGGCACGCATCACAGCCTTGACCTCGTCCGCATAGGTACGTAACGCAATGGGATCTTCGCCTACGACTCGAAACTGCACCGGGTAAGGCACTGGGGGACCGTTAGGCAACAACTTGACACGTCCGCGCACTTCAGGGAATTCCTGGGCCAGCAATCCAGGTAACTTCACCCGAAGCTTCTCTCGGATTTTCAAATCTTTGGGAATGATGATGAACTGCGAGACATTGCTCTGCTGGAACACTTGGTCCAGTGGCAAGTAGAACCGCGGCACACCAGAACCGATCCAAGTACTCACAGTGGAAACACCCTCTTCCTTCATGAAGCGTGCTTCCACCCTTTTGGTCACGGCCTCATTTTCACTGAACGATGTGCCTTCTGGAAACCAGATATCTACCAAAATTTCTGGGCGACTGGAGTCCGGGAAGAACTGCTGTTGCACCTTACTCATGCCAACAATACCCAACACAAAAATCAGAACCGTTATGCCTATTGTTGTCCAACGGTTGCGAATACACCAGTTCAGGGTACGCCGAAATGCCTGGTAAAACGGTGTGTCAAAGTGTTCATGTGGCCCATCGTTAGTCCCATTTGCGCTAGTGTGAGGCTTAACTTTGAGCAGCAGTGTTCCCAAGTAGGGCACAAAATAGACAGACACAATCCAGCTCAAGACCAAGGCAATAACGGTTACAGCGAAGATCGCAAAAGTGTATTCACCCGTTACGGATTTTGCCAAGCCAATGGGCAGGAATCCTGTGGCAGTAATCAACGTACCAGTCAACATGGGCATGGCGGTTATTTCATAGGCAAACGTGGCAGCCCGCACTTTGTCGTAGCCCTCTTCCATTTTGCGAACCATCATTTCGACCGCGATGATGGCGTCATCCACCAGCAACCCGAGCGCAATGATCAACGACCCCAGTGAAATCTTATGCAAGCCAATGCCAAAGTAGTCCATCGCTAAAAAAGTAACGGCCAACACCAATGGAATCGTGATGCCAACGACCAAACCTGGTCGAATGTCTACGTAATAGCGTTTCCACAAAGGATAGTTGCCTTCGCGGCGATGAAAGCCCAAAGCAATGAAGCTCACAGCCAACACAATGACCACCGCTTCGATCAGCGTATGAACAAACTCGCCCACCGAATCTGAAACCGCCTTGGGCTGATCTTGTATTTGCGAGATGTTGATACCAGCCGGCAAATCCTTGGCAATCTTGCTAAATGCAACTTTCAGGCTCTTTCCCAGACGGATAATGTCTCCGCCCTTGGCCATAGAAACGCCCAATGCGATCACCTCTTTACCCTGATGACGCACCTTGATTGCCGGCGGGTCGATATAAGCCTGCTTAATTTCTGCAATATCACCCAATTTGATCTGATTGCCTGAGCTGCCTCGAATAGGCATGTCGCGCAATTGCTGTAGCCCGGTAAACTGCCCCGCAACACGTACTTGGAGCACGTCCAAAGGGGCTTGCACTGTACCTGCACTTTCCACTACATTTTGCTGCCCCAGTTGCGCCAAGACCTGGTTGAAATCCAAGCCCAGTTGCGACAAACGGCGCTGCGAGATTTCGATATAAACCTTCTCGTCCTGCACGCCAAACATTTCAACCTTGGCAACATCAGGCACACGCAGTAATTGTTGACGCACTTCATCTGCAAAGGTCTTCAGTTCGGCGTTCGTGAATCCATCTGCTTCCAGCGCATAGATCACACCATACACATCGCCAAATTCATCATTAAAAAATGGTCCCTGCACCCCCGCAGGCAAGGTGTAGCGCATATCCCCGATTTTTTTGCGTACCGAGTACCAAACGTTGGCCACCTCGCTAGCCTTAGAGGAATCCTTGATTTCAAAAATGATCTGCGACTCGCCCGGCTTGGAATAGCTACGGATCTTGTTGGCATACTGCACCTCTTGCAGCGTAAGCTCCAGTTTGGCGGTTACCTGCTCCGCCATTTGCTGGGCAGTCGCACCCGGCCAATACGTCCTGATCACCATGGCTCGGAACGTGAATGGCGGATCTTCATCCTGACCAAGCTGGAAGTAAGCTGCTACCCCCAACACCATCAAGACGATCATTAAATAGAGTGTCAATGGCCGATGGTCCAGGGCCCACTTAGAGAGATTGAAGCCCGGCTTAGGTTGTTCCAAGTTCATGGTCGGCTCACTTGGCGGGGACTGCATTGTTGACGTCGACAGCTGAATCAGAAGCCACTGGCGCGGACGCCGCCGTACTCACGGGCTCTTTATAGACAGAAACCTTCTGGTTGGGCGACAACACATGCACACCAGCGGTTACAACCAACATGCCAGGTGCCAAGCCTTGAACCACCACTACATCATTCCCATCGGCCGTCGCAATTTGCACGGGTTGCAAGTGCACAGTCATGGTTTGCGTATCCAAAACCCAAACAGACGATTTGCTTCCGTCTTTGATGAACGCACTGGTGGGTAACTTGATGACCGAGACGCCAGTTTTTTCCAACGACTTTGGAACCACCGTCACCGTAGTCCCCAACTGTGGTGAAGTTGCGGCATCCAGACCCACTTTTACAGCAAACGTGCGGGTAACAGGGTCTGTGCTGGCGGCCACTTCGCGCACGGTGCCTTTGAGCACTGTGCTGGTGGCCCAACCCTTGACGTCCACTTCAGAGCCTACCTTGATCATCGATATTTTGTCTTCTGGTACCGAAAACACTGCGTCGCGCGCGCCGTCTTGGGCGATACGCACTACGGGGGTTCCGGCAGCTACGACTTGACCGGGTTCCGCATCGACTGAAGTCACGACCCCCGCCACATCAGCAACCAAAGTTGTATAGCTTTGTTGATTGCCCTGGCTTGCAAATTGAGCCTGCGCCTGCACCAGCTGAGCTTGTGCGGCTTTCAAGGTAGCGTCCCGGCGCTCCAACTCAGCACTGCTGATGAAGTTTTGGTCCCGCAAGTCCTTATAGCGCTTGTAGTCCTCAGCCGCTAAATCACGGTTGGTCCTTGCAACAGATACCTGGGCTTGAGAGGCCTCGGCAGCAAGTTTGTAGTCTTGCGGATCAATCTGCGCCAACACTTGGCCAGCACTCACCCGTTGCCCCAACTCCGCTTGGCGGCGCACCAATTTGCCTGCAACCCGAAAACCTAGACGCGACTCAACGCGGGGCCTGACTTCACCCGCGAATTCGACGATGGACTGAATAGTGCCCGCGCCCACCGCAACCACACGCACGGCGCGAATAGGCTCCTCAGGCGGAACCGGTTTGGAGCATGCGCTCAGCAAGAGTGCTGCTGAAACAAGCGTCAGCGCAACAGGAAAAGTTTTGAGAGGCATTGCAACACCACGGGAAGAAAAGGTTGAAGAAATTGGGAATTTATTTAATGACCAATTGGTTAGTAATTTAATTCAAACTGCACATCCTGTCAACAACCGCACCATATCCGTGGCATCTATCTCAGTCGTAGGCAATCGTTGCACGCCCCAAGTCGGCTTGGGCACGCCAACCAGCTAGGGCAGCGTCGCTGGGATAGAAACGCGCAGTCTCATCCAGGTGCAAATCAACCTCAGCGCCTTTGCAACCGGCTATTTCCTCGTCCACTCCTAGCTGTAGCGCAAACCGCACGCCCAAGCCGCGCACCAAGTCACCTTGCTCGGTGCGCTCGCGCTGCGCCGGGAACTCGCGCAGCAGTTTTTGCACATCCGGTTGACGGCCCGCGTTGACCGCGACCCGCAGGTATTTGCCAAATCGGCATCGTGCCTGCTCTAGGTCCCATACCTGGGTAATGGTGAGTTGCTTGCCACCAGAGAATCGGTCATCACGCACCTTGCCCATGACGATGATCAATTCGTCGTCCTTGAACAAATGCTTGTTGGCGTTGACTAGCTCTTCTTCGACTCGCGCGTCGATCATGGCCGACTTATCATCCAACTTGAACAATGCCAGCTTCCCGCGTTGGCCGTTAATCACACGGAAATCGGTAACGATGCCCGCCAGCAGTTGCGGCTCACGCGTGTCGATTAATTCCTCTATCGGGCGCTTGGCAAAGCGACGCACTTCCAACGTCACCTCATCAAACAAATGCCCAGACAGATAGAAGCCCACCGCCGTCTTCTCGTACGTCAACCGCTCCTTGATGCCCCAAGGCATGGCCTCAACCAAATCGGGCTCCTGCGTACTGGAGCCATGATCATCCTCGCCGCCCATGTCAAACAGGCCGTGTTGGTTGGCGTTGGCTGCGCTGGCGGCCGCAAAGTCGAATGCACGGTCAATGGATGCGGACAACGCCGCACGGTTGAGCTGCAGCGTGTCAAACGCTCCGGCCTTGATCAACGCATCCACACAACGCTTGTTCAAGCGGCTACGTTCTACGCGGCGGGCAAAGTCAAACAGGCTGGTAAATGGCCCCTCTTCTCCCGTTGGGCCTTTGCCCTCACGGGCTGCAACGATAGCGTCAATCGCCTGTTGGCCGGTTCCCTTGATGGCGCCCAAGCCATAACGAATTTCTTTATTTGAAATGGGCTCAAACCGGTGGCGGCCACGGTTGATGTTGGGCGGCTCAAAGCTCAGTCCCATCTTCTCGGCGTCTTCGAACAACACCTTCAGCTTGTCGGTGTCGTCCATTTCCACCGTCATATTGGCGCAGAAGAATTCGGCCGTGTAGTGGACCTTGATCCAGCCCGTGTGGTAGGCCAAGAGAGAGTAGGCGGCGGCGTGGGATTTGTTGAAACCGTAGCCGGCAAACTTCTCCATCAAGTCAAAAACTTCGTCGGCTTTCTCTTCGCTGATGTCGTTTTTGGCAGCGCCCGCGCGGAAAATGCTGCGGTGCTCCGCCATCTCCTCGGCCTTCTTCTTGCCCATGGCGCGGCGCAACATGTCGGCACCACCCAGCGAGTACCCGCCCAGAATTTGCGCGGTCTGCATCACCTGCTCCTGATAGACCATGATGCCGTAGGTCTCGCTCAGCATCTCAGCCACCAGCGGGTGCGGGTATTCAATGACCTCTCGCCCGTGTTTGCGGGCAACAAAACTTGGGATCAGGTCCATCGGACCGGGACGATACAGCGCATTCAGCGCGATCAAATCCTCCAGACGGGACGGCTTAGCATCCTTCAGCATGCGTTGCATGCCGGTACTTTCAAACTGGAATACGGCTTCGGTTTTTCCATCCGAAAACAGTTTGTAAACCTTGGCGTCATCCAGCGGCAAGTTCTCGTACGCGAAGTTTTCCTGACCCACGTGGCGCTTCATGATGAACTCGCGTGCAATCTCCAAAATCGTCAACGTGGCTAGGCCCAAGAAGTCGAACTTCACCAGACCAATGGCCTCCACGTCGTCCTTGTCGTACTGGCTCACCGCCGATTCGCTGCCGGGCTGTTGGTACAGTGGGCAAAAGTCGGTCAGCTTGCCCGGTGCAATCAGCACACCCCCGGCGTGCATGCCGATATTGCGGGTCATGCCCTCCAGCTTGCGGGCCATTTCCAGCAAGGTCTTGACGTCTTCTTCTTTGGCTTCGCGCTCGGCCAGGATCGGCTCGGCTTCAGAGGCGTACACGTACTTGTCGTTTTTCTTCCCATCGGTGGGTGGCAGTTGCAGCGTGACGTTGGTGCCCGGCTTATTGGGGATGAGCTTGCTGATGCCGTCGCAAAACATATACGGCATATCCAGCACGCGGCCCACATCGCGGATCACCCCCCGCGCTGCCATCGTGCCGAAGGTGGCAATCTGACTAACTGCGTCTTTGCCATATTTGTCCTTGACGTAGTCGATGACCAAGTTGCGGTTGGTTTGGCAAAAATCGATGTCGAAGTCAGGCATGGAAACCCGCTCGGGGTTCAAGAATCGCTCGAACAAAAGCTTGTAGCGGATAGGGTCCAGATCGGTAATCTTCAAAGAGTAGGCTACCAATGAGCCCGCACCAGAGCCACGTCCCGGCCCCACCGGGCAACCATTTTTCTTGGCCCAATTGATGAAATCTCCCACGATCAAAAAGTAACCCGGGAAGCCCATCTTCAAAATAGTGCCGATCTCAAACTCCAAGCGCTCCACGTAAGCAGGCATTTGCGCCTCGCGCTCGGTCGCGTCCGGGTACAGATGCGCCATACGGTCCTTGAGGCCTTCGTGCGAGGTGTAGCGAAAATATTCATCCGGCGTCATGCGCTCGCCATTGACCAACGGCGTCGGAAACTCTGGCAAATAGTTTTTGCCCAGCACAAGCGTCAGGCTGCAGCGCTTGGCGATTTCCAGCGTATTGGCCACGGCCGACGGTATATCGGCAAACAGCGCCTGCATCTGCTCGGCAGACTTGAAATATTGCTCCCGCGTGAACTTACGCACGCGCTTGGCGTTGCCCAAAATTTCACCATCGGCAATGCAGACACGGGCTTCATGGGCTTCAAAATCTTCTGCGGTGGTGAACTGCACCGGGTGTGTAGCCACCACCGGCAGCTTGATGCGCACCGCCAACTGCACCGTAGCCGCAACATGCGACTCGTCGTCAACACGTCCAGCGCGTTGCAGCTCTAAATAAAAGCGGTGCGGAAACAGGCCACCCAATTGCAGCGCCACCTCACGCGCTCTGGCCTCATCACCTTGCACCAACGCTTGGCCGATCGGCCCGGCTTGCGCGCCAGACAGCGCAATCAACCCCTCGTTCAATTCTTGCAGCCACGCCAGCTTGATGACGGCTTGGTTCTTGACAATATTTTGGGTAAAACCGCGGGCCAAAAGCTCAGAGAGATTTAAATAGCCTTGCTTGTTTTGCACGAGCAAAACCATGCGGGACAATGCCGTGGCGTCTCCCCATAAACCCTCTAAGAAAATTTCGACA
>JBDTAG010000376.1:0-3784 GCA_039924745.1 Rhodoferax sp. | reverse complement strand
CCAAAGAACGCTTGACCAAAATGCCGCGGCTGCAAAAAATGGCACATGGCATTACGTCCATTTCTCCGCTGGGTTTGGGGATGGTGACGGGTTCAGCCGAAAAGCACCCCTTGTTTAACCTCGTCATTTCCAACGTGCCCGGCCCGAAAGATACGCTGTACCTCAATGGTGCCCGGCTGGATGAGGTCTACCCCGTGTCCATACCCACACATTACTTGGCGCTGAACATCACGATCAGTGGTTATGGCGATAACCTGGGGTTTGGATATATCGCTTGCCGAAGATCTGTACCCGTGTTGCAACGCATGCTGGACTACACGCAGAACGCCATCACAGAATTGGAAGCAGCGCTGGGAATCAGCGCACCGGTTGAACCGAAGAAGCCACGTAAGAAAAAGACTGCGGCTTAGTGGGGCTTAGCGCCGCTTCAAACTTTACGCTGCCATACCCATCTCGGAGTTGCTGAGCAGGGTTTCCATATTCATGACGATCAACATGCGCTCGCCTACCTGAGCCAAGCCAAGGATAAAACGAGAGTCAATGGCCGATTCAAACTGGGGCGCAGGCTTAATCGTCATGGAATCCAGCGTGACGACATCCGATACCGCATCGACCACGGCACCAGTAACCACACCCTTGATTTTGAGGATGATGACCACCGTGAACTCGGTGTAATCCACCGTGGAGACATTGAGCTTCATGCGCAAATCGACAATGGGAACGATCACCCCGCGCAGGTTAATCACCCCTTTAATGAAGCTGGGGGAATTCGCCATACGCGTCGGCTCTTCGTACGAGCGAATCTCCTGCACCCGCATAATGTCGATGGCGTAATCTTCGCCGCCCAGGCGCAGCGTCAAATACTGACCTGAATCTGCCGCCGCAGCAGCAGGCTTGACTGTTTGGTCAAAGGATGGCGGAGAAGCTGTTGTTTGCATGTCGGTTCCTTTGCGCGAAAGGCCCGCCTACATTCGCTACGCAGGGCCTGCTAAATATCATACACGCCGTTTCTTTAGGGTTGCATGAAATGTTCACCGACAACCACTGCCTCAACAGTGGCCACCGGAAAACGACACAGTGAACCGACTACCGTTAACTAGCCTGCTTGTTGTAATTGGCAATGCCGTCCATGATTTCCTTTTTGGCCGATTCTGGGCCTTCCCAGCCCTGTACCTTGACCCATTTGCCTTCTTCCAGATCCTTGTAGTGCTCAAAGAAATGGGCAATGGTTTTAAGCCGGAACGGGTTCAGATCTTCAGGCTTTTGCCACTGGCTATACAGTGACAAAATCTTGTCCACTGGAACGGCCAACACCTTGCCGTCTTCGCCAGCTTCGTCGGTCATTTTCAAAATGCCGATCGCACGGCAGGTCACCACTACACCGGGAATGAGGGGTACAGGCGTGATGACCAAAACGTCCACAGGATCGCCATCACCCGAAATGGTCTTGGGCACATAGCCGTAGTTGGTGGGGTAATGCATGGCGGTGCTCATGAAACGGTCGACAAATATGGCGCCGCTGGCTTTGTCCACCTCGTACTTGACCGGATCTGCATTCATTGGGATCTCAATGATCACATTGAAGGACTCGGGTGCATTTTTGCCGGGGGTGACTTTATCAAGGGACATGGAGACTCTCTACAGTTTGAAAAAATGGTGTTTTGTTGGTCGGTATTTACCCTCATTTTACTGACTCGACTCTTGCGAATCCCATATTTGTCTTTTTTTGACGTTAAAGTGCTCCCGTTGGCCAATCAACTCCGTCACGCTCTATTGGGCTGGAGCTAAGAGGAAGCAACGCAGTGGGGACTTCCCTGGCGTTGTCCCCTCCCTAGCGAAACAACAATAGAGGAGATGTTTATGACAGGCAACTCAGCGCTGATTCTGGCGCTTGTCTGCGGGTTCATTGCCGTGGTGTACGGTATTTGGGCACGTAGCTGGATCCTTTCCCAAGACGCCGGTAATGCGCGCATGCAAGAAATTGCAGCTGCCATACAGACCGGCGCGGCGGCTTACCTTTCTCGACAGTACAAGACCATTGCCATGGTGGGCGTAGTCCTCGCCATTTTGATAGCGATATTTCTGGACCCTCTGAGTGCCGTCGGCTTCGTGGTGGGTGCGGTGCTATCCGGTTCTTGCGGCTTTATTGGCATGAACGTTTCGGTACGCGCTAACGTACGCACCGCGCAAGCGGCAACCAAAGGTATTGGCCCCGCGTTGGATGTGGCTTTCCGCGGTGGCGCCATTACGGGCATGCTGGTGGTGGGCTTGGGCCTTTTGGGCGTGACTGGTTTTTACTGGTTTCTGACCATGGGTGGCGTACCGACCGATGGCAAGGCCTATGCACAAATGCTGAATCCGCTGATCGGTTTTGCTTTTGGCTCCTCACTCATCTCCATCTTTGCCCGTCTGGGCGGTGGCATCTTCACCAAGGGTGCGGACGTGGGCGCCGACTTGGTGGGCAAAGTCGAAGCTGGCATCCCTGAAGATGACCCACGCAACCCTGCCGTGATTGCCGACAACGTGGGCGACAACGTCGGCGATTGCGCTGGCATGGCCGCCGACCTGTTTGAAACCTATGCGGTGACCTTGATCGCCACTATGGTTTTAGGAGCGCTCCTTGCAAGCAGTGCGGGGGCTACCGCAGTTTTGTATCCATTGGTATTGGGCGCCGTGTCGATTGTGGCCTCCATCATTGGTTGCTTCTTCGTCAAGGCCTCTCCAGGCATGAAGAACGTGATGCCTGCGCTGTACAAAGGCTTGGCGATTGCCGGCGTGTTGTCTCTGGGCGCGTTTTACTTTGTCACAAACGCCCTCTTCCCCGCTGCCATCACATTGACCGATGGCCACGTCGTCACCGCTGGCAGCCTGTTTGGCGCCTGCGCTGTGGGGCTGATCCTGACCGGCGCGCTGGTTTGGATCACCGAGTACTACACCGGCACACAATACGCGCCTGTGCAGCACATCGCACAAGCCTCCACCACAGGCCACGGGACCAACATCATTGCTGGCCTGGGCGTCTCCATGCGCTCCACTGCCTGGCCTGTGCTGTTTGTCTGCGCGGCCATCTACAGCGCCTTCAGCCTTGGAGGCTTGTACGGGATTGCCATTGCGGCTACCTCCATGCTGAGCATGGCTGGCATTGTGGTGGCACTGGACGCCTACGGCCCCATCACCGATAACGCCGGCGGCATTGCTGAAATGGCCGAGTTGCCCGCCAGCGTGCGCGACATCACTGACCCGCTGGATGCCGTGGGCAACACGACCAAAGCTGTAACCAAAGGCTATGCCATCGGCTCCGCCGGTCTGGCTGCACTGGTGCTATTTGCCGACTACACCCACAAGCTGGACGCGTTTGGCAAACACATCACCTTTGATTTGAGCGACCCTATGGTCATCATCGGCCTGTTCATCGGTGGCCTGATTCCCTACCTGTTTGGAGCCATGGCGATGGAAGCAGTAGGCCGCGCAGCAGGCGCGGTGGTGGTGGAAGTGCGCCGGCAGTTCAAAGAGATCAAGGGCATCATGGACGGCACTGGCAAACCCGAATACGACACAGCCGTTGACATGTTGACCACCGCTGCCATCAAAGAAATGATGATCCCTTCGTTGCTGCCCGTCGTTGTACCTATCGTGGTCGGCTTGGCACTTGGGCCAGCGGCTTTGGGTGGCCTGCTGATGGGCACCATCGTGACCGGCCTGTTCGTGGCAATCTCCATGTGCACAGGTGGCGGTGCTTGGGACAACGCCAAGAAATATATCGAAGACGGTCACCATGGTGGCA
>JBDTAG010000375.1:0-2964 GCA_039924745.1 Rhodoferax sp. | reverse complement strand
ATCGCGCAACAGGGTCACGTAGCGGCTGAACTGAATCATGTCGCCATGCCCAACCTCATAGACCACCAAAATGGACTGCCCCGCCAGCGGCTGCCCCACCCAGCGCGGGCAGCTCAACCGGGCCGCCAGCGGAGCGTACCAGTCACGCGCCTCCAGGTGAGCCCAGCCTTCTTCGAGCCGACCTTTGCGCAACAACAGGCAGGCCAAATTGAAATGGGCTGCGGCATGGGATGCATCGAGCGCGAGCGCTCGCCGCAGACTGGCTTCGGCCTCTTCATCGCGTCTGGTTTGGGCCTGCAATGCCCCCAGATTGGACCAACCTCCGGGCGAGTCAGGGTCCAGCATCAGCGCCACCCGGTAAGCATCTTCGGCAGGCGCATGGGCCTTTTGCTCCGCCAGCATGGCACCCAGGTTGCGGTAAATATGCGCATTTTTGGGTTGCAAAGCAATCGCTTGACCGTACTCCGCCAAGGCTTCGTCTACGGCGCCCCGCTGGTCTAGAAGCCAGGCCAAATTGGCGTGCCATTCCGCGCGGTCTGGACAGGTTTGCAGGGCGGCGCGCAAACAGGCTTCAGCCGCCACCACGTCACCCCGCGCCACCGCCTGCTGGAATTCCACAAGAATCGCTTCTGCGAGCTGATCGGCTTCGATTGCCATGGGCTTATTCTGGCGACGGACTGGAATTGCGGTCCACATCATCCACCGGTGCCAAGGGGGGCTGCCCGCCAACACGCGCACGCACAGCGTCCCGCAGCAAATACTCCACCTGCGCATTCACACTGCGCAACTCTGCCGCTGCCAATCGCTCGATCTGCGACCACAGCACGGGGTCTATGCGCAGGGCGAAGGATTTCTTGTCGGGACTAGCCATGTCGGTCGAGGACTTTCGAAGTGGCCTTAGTTATACAAGGTGCCGGTGTTGACCACCGGCTGCGCGTCATGGTCAGAACACAGTACGACCAGCAAATTGGTCACCATGGCGGCCTTGCGCTCGTCGTCGAGCGCGACCAAACCGCGTTCCTGCAAGCCAGTCAAAGCCAGCTCCACCATGCCAACTGCCCCCTGCACGATCAGACTGCGCGCTGCAATGATGGCTTGCGCCTGCTGGCGGCGCAACATGGCACCGGCAATCTCAGGGGCGTAGGCCAAATGCGTGAGCTTGGCGTCCACCACCACAACACCGGCCAGAGCAAATCGATCTTGCAACTCTTTCAACAGTGCAAAGCCGACTTGGTCGGCACCGGAACGCAGCGTGATCTCTTTGGGGGCCGTGCTGCCAGCTTCGTCCAGGTTGTCATATGCATAGCTGGACGCCAAATGCCGCACCGCCGCCTCGGCCTGCGTCTGCACATAGGACTCAAAATTTTCCACATCAAAGCTGGCACGTGCCGTATCGCTAACCTTCCAGACGATAGCTGCTGCAATCTCGATCGGGTTGCCACGCAGGTCATTGACCTTGAGCTTTTCGCTGTTGAAATTGCGCGCGCGGGTGGACTGTTTGCTGCGACTCAAAAACGGATTGGCCCAACGCAGCCCTTCGTTGCGGTCGGTGCCTCGGTAACTGCCAAACAGTTTCAGCACCGCCGCCTGATTGGGGTTCAGGGTGTACAGGCCCGACAAAAACCACAAGGCCGCGACTATGCACGCCACCGCCATCACCACGATCGTGATGCTGGGAGCGCGCGTCACCAAAAACACGCCCACCAGCAGCAGGCCTATACCCAGTGCCACCGCTAAAAAGCCATTGGCAGTGCTCGCTACATATTCGTTGGAAGCTTTTTTGTCCATATCAATCCTCTTTATCGGTTTTTGAGATCAAAGTGATATCACTATAGTAGCAACCCATCCATTCGTCAAGATTGCTTAAACGTGTGCCGTCTAAACTGCGGCCATGGAAAGTTTTGATGTTGTTGTGATTGGCGCAGGCGCCGCCGGATTGTTTTGCGCCGGAGTGGCTGGCCAGTTGGGCCTGAAGGTTTTGGTGCTGGACCACAGCGAAAAAGTGGCGGACAAAATCCGCATTTCGGGCGGGGGGCGCTGCAACTTCACCAACCGGGACGTGAGCCCCGCCAACTTCATCAGCGACAACCCGCGTTTTTGCCGCTCGGCCTTGTCGCGTTACCCGTCGCGCGACTTCATTGCGCTGGTCGAAAAACACAAGATCGCCTTCCACGAAAAGCACAAAGGCCAGCTGTTTTGCGACCACTCGGCCGACGACATTATCCAAATGCTGCTGGCCGAATGCGACGCTGGCAATGTCACCCGCTGGCAGCCCTGCAGCGTAAAGGCTATACGGTTTTCAGCCTCTAGCCCTCGTGGAATAAGCGCAAGCAGCTATGAAATCGATAGTGAGCGCGGCACCATTCACTGTGGCGCAGTCGTCATCGCCACGGGAGGCCTCTCCATCCCCAAGATGGGCGCGACCGATTTTGGCTACCGCGTGGCCAAGCAGTTTGATCTGCCGTTGGTCACGCCCCGCCCCGCCCTGGTGCCGCTGACTTTTGACGAAGCTGCGTGGGCACCGTTTGCGCAACTGTCGGGCCTATCGCTACCGGTGAAGATAGAAACCGGTGGCAAGAAAGACAAGACCGTCTTTATGGAAGACCTGCTGTTCACCCACCACGGCTTGAGCGGCCCGGGCGTGCTGCAGATATCCAGCTACTGGCAGCCCGGCACGCCGATTCGCTTGAACCTAGCGCCCGACACCCAGGTGGCCGAGTTGTTGAACCGCGCCAAGTCCACGTCTCGCAAATTGATTGCCAACGAGTTGGCTGCACTGGTGCCATCACGACTGGCCGATACCTGGGTGGCACAAGGCGCGGCGCTAGGCCACAACTGGGCACGGCCTATTAACGAGGCAACAGACAAGGCGCTGAACGCATTGGGCGAGCGCCTGAGCCAATGGGAGCTAACCCCCACCGGCACCGAAGGCTACAAAAAGGCGGAGATCACCGCTGGCGGTGT
>JBDTAG010000374.1:0-2500 GCA_039924745.1 Rhodoferax sp. | reverse complement strand
TGGTGCACAATGTGGTCCACTCACGAACGTCGCTACAGCGCCAAAATTCTATGAACCATCCGCTTGTCGGTGGCTGCCTTTGTGGCTCAGTGCGCTACGAGATCAATGCGCCACTGGGGCTGGTAGAAAACTGCCATTGCTCTATGTGTCGCAAGGCGCATGGTGCAGCCTTCTCTACAAACTCGGTAGTGCCCACCTCTGCGCTCCAAGTTACCAAGGGTTCTGACCTCATTTCCGAATACGAATCTTCGCCAAATCGACGTAAATGCTTTTGCTCAAAGTGCGGCTCTCAGCTCTTCATTCGTAGAACCAAAGGACCCGAGTACACAGTCGTCACGCTGGGCACGATTGAGGGTCCACTGCAAGAACAGCCAGAGCGGCATGTCTTCGTTGAATCAAAGGCAGCTTGGTACGCCATCACCGACGCACTGCCACAGTTCAAAATCTATCCAGGCTTTGAATCAGCCGATCATTAGCTATTCGCATGCAGCGACACCGTGCTCTGCTAAAGAAAACCCATTTGCCCCACATCAAAACGAGCAGAAAAAGCGGTCACGTGTCACTGCGAATTGCGAATTGTGAATTGCGAGATGGTTTTTTCCATCTGGTCTTGGGCGATTTTGCCTCTACCGCGACACCAACTCCCTAACCGCCGCCAACTGCCTCCGCGAAACGGCCAACAACACATCCACACCGTTTAGCCGCACGGCCCAGCCTTCGCCCTCCTCCGCATCAAAGTGCTTTTCTAGCGCGCGCACGGCGCGCCGTGCGATCAGGGCGTTGCGGTGGATGCGAACAAAGTCGGCACGGTATTTTTCTTCCAGCTCGTTGAGCGAACCGTCCAAAATGTAGCTGCGTGTGGCGGTGCGCACGGTCACGTATTTCAGCTCGGCCTTAAAGTACAAAATCTGCTGCAAAGGTATGCGTTCGGTGCGGCCGCGTTCCTGGATGATCAGCACATCTTCTTGAACAAAATTGGCCTCTAGCCCTCGTCGGGACTGAACAATGCGCTCCACTTTTTGTAGCGCCTGCTGCAGACGCTCCAGTCGTACTGGCTTTGTCAGGTAGTCCACTGCTTCCAAATCGAAGGCCTGCACCGCATATTCGGAATGAGCGGTCACGAAGATCAACGCGGGCGGTTGTGGCAATGCTTGCATGGAGCGCGCCAGCGCCAGTCCGTCGGCACCGGGCATGTGTATATCAATCAAAGCAACGTCTACTGACTGGTGTTGCAAGATTTCCATGGCTTGTACCGCATTGGCGGCTTCGCCCATGCAATGGGCGGCAGGCGCCGTGCAGTCAGACAGCAGCGAGCGCATGCGGACACGCGCCAGGCTTTCGTCGTCCACAACCAATGCTTTGAGGGCAACAACAGGGTTGTTAACGGCGGTCATAACGGCACCTCCATGCGCACTTGGTACACACCGTCCTTCAGACCGCTTTTGAATTGCCCTTGCAGATCGTGCAGCAAAGCCAGGCGCTCGCGTACATTGCGCAAGGCCAAGCCTTGGCCTCGCTCGCCTTGGCCGCTTGGTACGGTGTTGGTTACCTTGATCACCACAATAGAACCCCTGCGTTGGGTAGATATGCGCACGTCAGCGCCCTGAGCACTGGGCTCGACGCCGTGGCGTACCGCATTCTCCACCAACGGTTGCAGCAGCAACGGCGGCAGCTTGGCATTGTCTGTAGAGGGGTCTAACGCCCATTGCACGCGCAGTCGTTCGCCAAAACGTACCTGCTCGATGGCCATGTAGCGCTGCGCAAGTTCGATTTCTTGCGCCAAGCGCACGGGTTCACCCGAGTCATTTAAAGCTTCGCGGAACAAATCGCTCAAATCTTCCAATAACGCCTCGGCCTTGGCAGGCTCTGCCCGCACCAGCGCGATGGCGCTGTTGAGGGTATTGAACAAAAAATGGGGCCTTATGCGAGACTGCAACTCAGCCAGTCGGGCAGACGTGTCAGCGGGCATGCGACCCTTGCTGCGCATCACCAAGGCGGCCACCAAAATGCCGGACAGCAACACGCCGCTGAAAGCGCTCGCAATCCACGGCGGCCCTATCACCAAGCCAGACCAAACCAACATGGCGCAACCATAGAGTCCGGCCACAGCACCCATGGCAACGGCGACTATGTATTGCAGTTCGGCGGGGAGCCGCGCGACGAGTCGTTTGCTCACGCATGCCAGCAGCAACCAGGACAGTGTGGCCGGCAAGGCTCCGCCGGTGACCATGGCCAGGCGAATCACCCAGTCCACGGTGTCAACGGCCGCGAACGCCACCCCGACACCGGAACACACTTCTACAAACAACACCGCGCGCAACACCACGCCGGTCTGGCAGGCATCGAACACCAAGGCGGCCTCCGCAGATGGCATTCCGGCAGGCGGCTCGCTGTTTGGCGGGGTCAGCTCTTGGAACGCCGATAATATTTGGGTGTCTTTCATGAACCCGGATTTTGACTCCATTACCAGCCCTGCTCACCATGTCCTCCACACCTAACG
>JBDTAG010000373.1:0-3088 GCA_039924745.1 Rhodoferax sp. | reverse complement strand
ATGGTGACAGTTCCGGAAGCCTTGACTTTTGCAAGGGTATCGGTGGCCTGCGCCTGTGCGCCAAAGGGAATCATGGCGGCTGCAACGGTGGCAGCAGCGACGGCAAACAAATGTTTTTTCATGTCTTTTCCTAATAGTCTTCGGTTGATGTTGAATCCAAATCGGATTGCGTGTTGCTCATACGCAATCAGAACCAACCCTTTGATGTTAGTCCCTCGCGAGCCCAAACACCCATGGGTTTTTACGGGGACATCATGCAAAATGCGCATGGCCCAATACCGGTCGAAAATTTGAACCTTGCACCAACGCTTTGCAATATTTGTGCCCACCCCGTCGCGCAGGCGACTAAAAAGGGTCCACTTTGGGGGCTACCCGGATGCGGTTGGGCTTGCGCCGCGCTAATCTTGCAGCATCCATTTGTCTGAGGAGTTTCGGTGCGCGCCCATTACCAATTCTGGCCCAAGCGGCTACCCCATTCCATCACCCCGCCAGCGACCTCGTTGTGGGACAACCTGGAGACCAGCGCCCGCCGTTACCCGGACAAGGCGGCCGTTGTTTTCTTTGGCCGGGTGTTGACCTATGCCGATTTGCTACAAAAAGCGGAGCGCATAGCGCAATATCTACGAGGGCTAGGGGTCGAAAAGGGTGACAGGGTTGTGCTGTGTATGCAAAACTGCCCACAACTCGTCATCGCCCATTTCGCGATTCTGCGTGCCAACGCCGTGGTGGTGCCGGTCAACCCGATGAACCGTGCTGAAGAGCTCAAGCACTACATCACCGACCCCGATGCGCGGGTCGCCATCACCACCGCCGACCTGGCGCCGGAGTGGGTGCGGGCCAGCGATGCGCTCGATGCCAAAGACCGGTTGGCGCACTTGATCATCTCCCATTTCACAGATGCTTTTGATGCCGACGTAACGGGTGACGATGCGCCGCCAGCAGCCTGGGGGCAATGGCTTTTGACCCGGCACACACCACCTGTTTTGCAAGGCGGTCAGGTATTGGCGTGGGACGATGCATTGAAAGCCGAAGGCGAGCCGCCGGTGCTGTCGGTCGGCCCCTCCGACCTGGCGATACTGCCCTATACCAGCGGCACAACCGGCTTGCCCAAAGGCTGCATGCACCCGCACAGCAGCATCATGCACAACGCAGTGGCCAGCGGCATGTGGGGCAACGGCTCGGCCGAGAACGTGGTGCTGGTAGTGGTGCCGATGTTCCATATCACCGGCATGGTCAGCATCATGCACACCAGTATCCGTGGTGGTGCCACCATGGTCGTCATGCCCCGTTGGGACCGCGATTTGGCAGGGCGCCTGATCTCGCGCCGCAAGGTCACGCACTGGACCAATATCCCGACCATGGTCATCGACCTCATGGGCAGCCCCAACTTTGCCAGCTACGATCTTTCCAGCCTGGTTTATATCGGCGGTGGCGGCGCTGCCATGCCGCAAGCTGTAGCGCAACGCCTGTTGGAGCAGTTTGGCCTGCGCTATGTGGAAGGCTATGGATTGACAGAAACTGCCGCCCCCAGCCACAGCAACCCCCCGGACGCCCCTAAGCAGCAGTGCTTGGGCATTCCGTTCATGGGTACCGACGCGCGTGTCATCGACCCCGACACGCTGGTGGAAATGCCTGTTGGCGAGGCGGGTGAAATCATCATGAACGGCCCCGAAGTCTTCAATGGCTACTGGAAGCGCCCGGATGCCACGGCTGCGGCTTTCATCGAAATCGATGGCAAGCGCTTCTTCCGCTCCGGCGACCTGGGCAAGATCGATGAAGACGGTTATTTTTTCCTGACTGACCGGCTCAAACGCATGATCAATGCGTCGGGCTTCAAGGTCTGGCCAGCTGAGGTGGAGGCGCTGATGTACCGCCATCCGGCTATCCAAGAAGCCTGCATCATCTCTACACCCGACAGCTACCGCGGTGAATCGGTCAAGGCCGTGGTGGTGCTGCGCTCCACCCACAAAGACTTGGTTACCGAGCAAAGCATCGTGGACTGGTGCCGCGAAAACATGGCGGTCTACAAAGTGCCGCGCGTGGTGCAGTTTGTCGATGCCCTGCCCAAGAGCGGAGCGGGTAAAGTTATGTGGCGCATTTTGCAGGAGTCTGAAGGGATGAAATGAAGGCTGTCGCCGTAGACCAATCACTGGGAAAACCGCTGACCGGTTGGCGGTTGCACCTGTATACCGTCATCTTTGAGGCCGACACCCGCGCCGGCCGCCTGTTTGACCAGTGGTTGATTGCCATCATTTTGGCTAGCGTGCTGCTGGTGGTGATGGATAGCGTGCAGCATCTGTCCGGGGTTTGGGCGGTCGGGTTTTCCAGCTTGGAGTGGCTGTTCACACTGGCTTTTACTGCGGAATATATCGCCCGCTTGGTTTGCGTGCGTCACCCCTTGCGCTACGCCCTGAGCTTCTACGGCCTGATTGATCTGGCTGCCTTGGTGCCCACCTACATCGCGCTGTTTGTGCCAGAGGTGCATGC
Organism: Rhodoferax sp.; assembly: GCA_039924745.1. Taxonomy (GTDB): domain Bacteria; phylum Pseudomonadota; class Gammaproteobacteria; order Burkholderiales; family Burkholderiaceae_C; genus Allorhodoferax. The sequence continues at coordinate 601 of JBDTAG010000373.1, read as the reverse complement.
CTTGATCGATGTGCGCGTGCTGCGCCTGTTGCGCGTGTTCCGCGTTTTCAAGCTCACGGCCTATGTGGCCGAATACCAGGCACTGGGGACGGCGCTGCGGGCCAGTCGGCGCAAGATTTTGGTGTTTTTGTCGGCGGTACTCATGATCGTGCTGGTCATGGGCACGCTGATGTATGTGGTCGAAGGGCCGGATAACGGCTACACCAGTATCCCCACGGCCGTGTATTGGGCCATTACCACCATGACGACTGTCGGGTTTGGCGACATTACCCCCAAGACTGATCTGGGTCGTCTGATTTCATCAGCCATGATGTTGCTGGGTTGGGGCACGTTGGCTGTACCCACGGGCATTGTCACGGCAGAGATGACGTTTGCACGTTCTTCAGCGGTGCCGACCACCCGAAGCTGCCACGAATGCCTGACGGAGGGGCATTTGGCGCAGGCACTCTATTGTTTCCATTGCGGGGCAAAATTGCCCGCTTATCAGTCCGACATTCCAACCCGAGACCACCACCATGTTTGAAACCGCCATTGCCGGCAGCCTGCCCAAACCCTCCTGGTTATCCGAGACCGAAAAACTCTGGCCGCAGTGGAAGCTGGC
>JBDTAG010000372.1:0-2881 GCA_039924745.1 Rhodoferax sp. | reverse complement strand
AACTGCTTCTTGGGCCGCTACGTGTACGCCACATTGACGACAGACCACCGTGTTAGTAGTCTTAGGAACTGCCTTGTCGGCGACCTGCTTTTTGAGCTGTATTGCTTCGCGCCAGGTGCGCCAACGCCAAGCCGCTATCAGAACTACGAAAAGAACAAGAAGGAACCGCATTACGCTGTCCGGCCCAAAATGACTTCCATGACAAAGCGCGAACCAACGTAGGCCAGCAACAGTAGCGCTGAACCCAAATACAACACATTGACAGCGCGCTTGCCACGCCAGCCAAACGCAGATCGTCCGATCAGCAAAACGGCAAAAGTGAACCAAGCCAATGTAGAGAAAACCGTTTTATGGTCCCAGTGCCAAGCGTGACCATAGCCGTACAGCGTTTCTCCAAACACCAGGCCCGCCAGCAAGGTAGCGCTGAGAAGTACAAAGCCTGCACCTACAAAGCGGTAGGTGAGCCGTTCCAGTGTCAACAGTGGCAAACCGCTATGGGGGTCTTGCGCGTGGCGAATGCGCGTTTCTGCACGGGTCATAAACCAGGCGTGCACCACAGCGATGCCGAACAGGCCGTAGCAGGCAACGCCAAACGCCAAATGCACGGCTAACCAAGCAGAGGAAGCGACTGGCATCGGTCCGCCCGGGAAGAAAAAGGCCGCCAATACTGCGACTGCACCCACCACCCCCAGCGTCCAGCGGGTCGGAAGTTGTGGAAATATCTGACTTTCCACCGCATAAATTGCCGCAACCAGCCAAGCCGTCACCGACATGGCCGGTGCAAATCCAAAATGCGGGTGCTCTCCCAGCAGTGTGATAGCCAGAACCGCGCCGTGCATTACCCAAGCTGCACCCACCCAAAGCCGAGCAGCCTTTGCATTCACATGCGCTGTTCGTACAGCTGGCCATCCATAGGCTGCCGCCGCCAAAATTGACAAGATCAGGCTTAGCTGATGCGCACTGGTTAAAATCATAGCTACAGTTTAGCGTTTTGCTTTCTGCACCGGTAACCATCCATGGCCTCAGCCCTCTCCGATAAATTATCCCGTCTCGTCAAAGAAATGCGAGGCCAAGCCCGCATCACCGAAGACAACGTCTCCGACATGCTGCGCGAGGTCCGTATGGCCCTGTTGGAGGCCGACGTGGCGCTGCCAGTGGTGCGCGACTTCATCGCCCGAGTGAAAGAGAAAGCACTGGGCCAAGAAGTGATGGGCTCGCTGCAACCCGGCCAAGTGCTGGTCAGCATTGTCAGCAAAGAGCTGGCGGCGACTATGGGAGAGGGCGTTAGCGATATCAATCTTGCAGCCCAGCCCCCCGCCGTGATCCTGATGGCCGGTCTTCAAGGGGCTGGTAAAACCACCACGACGGCCAAACTGGCCAAGCACCTGATCGAGAAGCGCAAGAAGAAAGTGCTGACCGTCTCTGGCGACGTGTACCGCCCCGCAGCAATCGAGCAGCTCAAGACTGTGACCGCACAAGCCGGGGCGGAGTGGTTCCCCAGCACACCCGACCAAAAACCCGTCGACATCGGTCGCGCTGCACTGGACTATGCCAAAAAGCACTTCTTCGACGTGCTGCTGGTCGACACTGCTGGCCGACTAGCAATTGACGAAGTGTTGATGGCGGAGATCAAAGAGCTGCACGCGGTTCTGAATCCCATCGAAACGCTGTTCGTCGTCGATGCGATGCAAGGCCAGGATGCGGTCAATACCGCAAAAGCATTTAAAGACGCTCTGCCTCTAACCGGCATTATCCTGACAAAGCTCGATGGCGATTCACGCGGCGGCGCGGCGCTGTCCGTGCGCCAAATCACCGGTGCGCCGATCAAGTTTGCTGGTACCAGCGAAAAGCTCGACGGCTTGGAAGTGTTCGACGCCGAACGCCATGCCGGCCGTATTCTGGGCATGGGTGACATCCTGGCGCTGGTGGAGCAGGTCACCGCAGGCGTGGACGTAGCAGCCGCGCAAAAGCTGGCCGCCAAGGTCAAGAGCGGTGCCGGGTTCGACCTGAACGATTTCCTGTCCCAAATCCAGCAGATGAAGCAGATGGGCGGACTGTCCAGCCTGATGGACAAGCTCCCCGCCGCCATGACCGCAAAGGCTGGAAATGTGAACATGGACCAGGCTGAGAAAGACATCAAGCGCAAGGAAGGCATCATCCACAGCATGACGCCGCTAGAGCGACGCAAACCCGACCTCATTAAGGCAACCCGCAAGCGCCGCATTGCCGCCGGCGCCGGCGTGCACGTTCAGGAAGTCAACCGCATGCTCAAGGAGTTTGAGCAAATGCAAACCATGATGAAGAAATTCTCAGGTGGCGGCATGATGAAGATGATGAAAAAACTAGGGGGCATGAAAGGCATGCCGAAGATGCCGTTCTGAGTTTCTGGTGCTGAGAGCTTGAAATTCGGACCTATTTTTAGACTGTCTATAGCTTGCTTGAAGAAAAATAGGCGGTAGCCCTCGTGGAATATGGTAATTGCGCTATTTTATTGATAGCAATTCAATGTCCACACGTGTTGGCTCCAACGGCCGCCTGCTGCTTCACTTCCGGAATATCGTCAACATTCCAGTGGGCGTTGTGATGCCCACTGGAACCGGGGCGGTCTAGCCTTTGGTGACGATAAACACCGCGGTCTGTGTGTTATCGACGCTGTTGAGCTGAAAGGCCAACTGCGGGAGGTTATTGCTTGGCATGGACAATGGCGTCACGATGCCTTTGAGTGCCGGGTTCAATTTGCAGTTCGCGCCACTGGTTTTTACCTGTGTGTCAAAAATACCCGTTGCGCCATGCTGCACCAGTGTGCCGGTGAAGATGCAGTCCACGACGGACACGGTGTACGCACCGTTGGCGTCGATGGTGAATCCGGTGACGTTCTGTT
>JBDTAG010000371.1:0-3941 GCA_039924745.1 Rhodoferax sp. | reverse complement strand
GGCAGGCCCATCACAAACGCACGGTCGATTTTCAGCTTGGAAATAGGGAATTTCTTCAGGTACGCCAGGCTGGAATAGCCTGTTCCAAAGTCATCAATCGCCAAGCTAACACCCAAGGCCGCCAAAGCATGCAAACGCGACAGGGTTTCATGGATGTCTTTGATCAGGATGGACTCGGTCAGCTCCAGCTCCAGCAGACTGGCATCCAGCCCGGCATCCCGTATTGCACTGTCCACACGTTCGACAAAATCACCCTGCTGAAATTGCAACGCCGAGACGTTCACCGAAACAGTCACGGGGCGGCCCGCAACTTTCCATACCATGGCCTGGCGCACGGCTTCGGCCATGACCCAATTGCCAATATTGATAATGAAACCGGATTCTTCGGCTAGCGGGATAAAGGTGGCGGGCGACACATTGCCCAGCTCGGCATCGCGCCAACGTATCAGCGCCTCTACCCCTAGCAAACGCCCATCTACCAAAGAGATCTGCGGTTGGTAATGCAGCCTGAAAAGCCCCTGCTCCATGGCCAAGCGCATGGCATGGTCCAACTTGACCCTGGACAACAAGTCCACGTTCATCTGCGGCTGGTAGAAGCGGAAGTTACCGCGCCCACGTTCTTTGACGCGGAACATAGCGGTGTCTGCGCATTGGATCAGCGTATCCAGTGTTCGCCCGTCCGCAGGGTACATGGCCACACCGATACTGCAACCCAACGAGAAATTGACGGTGTCCAGCACAAAGGGCTGAGACAGTTTTTCCAAAATACGACGGGCTACGATCTCGGCACCCAAGGCATCAGCCTCCTGCAGGAACGCAATGAACTCATCGCCACCCACGCGGCACAAGGTATCCACTTCGCGCAGCGCTTGGTGTATGCGGGCTGCGGCCTCTATCAGTACACGGTCGCCAAAGGCATGGCCCAACGAATCGTTGATATTTTTGAAACGGTCCAGGTCCACAAACAACAACGCAAAGGTAGCGCCATTGCGCTGTGCGGTGCGCAATGCCACCGCTACGCGCTGCCCCAAGAGCAGGCGGTTCGGTAGGCCCGTCAGCACATCGGTGTACGCGAGCGCCTCGATGCGCTTTTGCGCATCCAGGCGCTCGGTGAGGTCCCGAAACGAATACACGCGCCCAACGACACGGCTGCGGCTCGTTTGGGGCAAGGTGACACGCTCCAACATACGACCCGAACGCAGCAACAACACATCGGTGCATGCCATATCAGGATCGTTGGCAATCGCGTCCAGCCTGACTTGATAATCGGTTTCGTCCTGGATGCAACTGCGCAAATGTGACAACAACAAAGTGTCGTCGTGCGACCCCAGAATGTCCGGCGGTACATTCCAAAGTTCTACGAACCGGCGGTTGTAATGGCGCACTGCCCCCGCCTTGTTGAGAACCAAAATGCCATCACCGGTGGACTCCAGCGTTGCCCGCAATTCGGACATGCGACTTTCCAACTGTTCTTCAACTTGCTTTTGTTGGCGTAGATCACTCATGCCGACCAAAAAAATAGGCTCTGTGGGCGTCAGCCACACGCGGCTGACCTTTCGCTCTACCGGTATAGCAACACCGTCTGCACCGCGCAACAAAGACTCTGAGAGGATTTGGTCTGTAAGACCGGCCGCTACGTCTTCCCAGAAAAACAGATCTTCAGGGGAACTGGTCATTTCAACAACAGGCCTGTTGATGAACTCAGCACGCGCCATACCCACCAACGATGCAAGCCCGTGATTGACCGCAACGATACGCAGTGTCTTGGGGTCAACCAAACACACCGCCTCTAACATGGCGTCCAACAAGGGGCGGTAATCGTCCACAGTCATGTGAGACCGCCCATTTGCGAGTCCACGACCCGTTCAAAGAAGTAGCTGACGCGCTGACGGGGTGCCAAAAAGTCATACGCCGCACCCGGCAGGGCAGAGGGCTTCAGGCTGCGGCGAATACCAAGTTGGGGCGCATGTTCCAAATCCAGGATCAGGGCTTCATGTTTGGAAACACCGGGTTCATACACAATGATGCGCGGCTTCAAAGGCCTCGATGAATTCACTGATACCACCATGCCGTAGCGATCATCAATGAGCTGCACGACCGAGCCAGGCGGGTAAACACCCATCATGCGAATGAAGGCACTCAAAGCGGTGCTGTCGAATCGCGTTTTGAACTGCGAAAAAATCAACGACAAAGCCTCATGTGGCGTCATCGCCATCGCGGTTCGACTGGGGTTGCAAAGGTTGTCGTAACGGTTGACCAACGCCAAAATGCGCGCGCCCATGGTCATGTTCTCGCCTTTGACCCGGGTGGGAAAACCACTGCCGTCAGTTAGCTCATGGTGTTGCGCAATTGCCAACACTGCGCCCTTGGCCAATTCCATGGCCACGGCAGCCTGAACACTCTTGGCGACATGGTCTTGGTAGAGCTTGTATTCAGCACTCGAAAAGTTGTCTTCCAGCCAGCGAACACGGTCTGGCAGTTGGGTCTTGCCGACATCGTGCAAAAACGCAGCCATGCCCAAGTCGATCAAGTCCGCCTTCGGCAGGCCCATGGCCTTGCCCAACAACAGCGAAACGACCGTGACATTGACCGGGTGCATGGACGACTTGTCGCCCGCCGCCTCAGACAACAGCCGAATCGCAGAATCACCATCGCACAGCATATCCCCGACAAAATCACTGACCATGGTATGGCAGTGTTCGGCTGCCGATTTGGGCTGCGTTGGAATGGCTTCCATCACTTTTTTATACTGGCGAACGGCATCACCGAAGCGTCGCTCGCAGGCAACCAGGCTACGCTGTTGCGCCGCCAACAGATCATTACCTTGCTGGCGCAACTGTGCCTCACGATGTGCCGCTAGCGTGCGCGCGTTCGCAACGGCACCTGGCGCAGGTTTGGCCGATGTGGCCGCAGCCTCCGTCGAATTGGAATCGCTCTTGGCGGTGTTGATGCGGAACTGTTGCTGGCCCAGACCGCGAAGGGTTTCGATCTGCTTGGTCGACGAAATTTTGAAGCTACCCACCGGAAACGGGTGCGCCAACCAACCGACATCCAACTCTACGAACATGCCAATACGCAGGGACCCGCTGTCCACCATCTCTACGCCATCGTCACTGTTCTTCATGGGTCACCCTAGTTTTGAGACCTACAACCCAGCCTCACCCACAGCTTCGTTACCCTACCTGGTGGGTACTTCGATTGATTTTTAGCAAGCATACCCCATGTTTTTATCACTATTACCAAGTGTGGGTGAAGGAATGCATTTGTGGCCACATCGGAGACATTTAAGTTGTAAAAAAACCCGCTAAAAGCGGGTTTTTGTTGGTGCAATGTGCCTTGCCGTATGGCCTAACCCATGTGCAGTCCGCCGTTGACCGAGAACTCTGCACCGGTCGCGTAGCCGCCTTCATCAGACGCCAACCAGGCAATGATGGAAGCGATCTCGCCGGGCTCGCCCAAGCGTTTGACCGGCACGGTGGCGATGATCTTGTCCAGCACTTCCTGGCGGATGGCCTTGACCATGTCCGTACCAATGTAACCTGGGCTCACAGTGTTCACGGTCACACCCTTGGTGGCCAACTCTTGCGCCAGCGCCATAGAGAAGCCATGCATACCAGCCTTGGCCGCCGAATAATTCGTTTGGCCGGCCTGGCCCTTGACGCCGTTGACTGAAGAGATGTTGATGATGCGCCCCCACCCCTTCTCCACCATGTCGCCAACCACTTGTTTGGTGACGTTGAACATACTGTTGAGGTTGGTTTCAATCACGGCGTCCCAGTCTTCACGCGTCATCTTCAAGAACATGCGGTCCTTGGTGATACCCGCGTTGTTGATCAGCACATCAATGGTGCCATGCTCTGCCTTGGCCTTGGTGAATGCCTCTACCGTGGAATCCCAATTTCCCACGTTGCCCACCGACGCGTGAAACGTGAAACCCAGAG
>JBDTAG010000370.1:0-5267 GCA_039924745.1 Rhodoferax sp. | reverse complement strand
GCTGATCGACCGTGCCGAGCTAGTGACTTACAACGCCAAACAGGCCGGAGGGGATTGCATGTTTTCTTTTGAGTTTGGCTCCATGGAACACGAAGCCTAATCAACGCGTCTGCCGAGATTTAAGTTCGTTAAACAAGATGGCCGACACAACCAGGGCACCGCCTAACGTTGCACGAACGCTTAACCCTTCACTGAGCCAAAGCCAGCTAAACAAAGCGGCGAAAACAGGCTCCATGACGTAGATTACTGCAGCCTTTTCCGCCGGCACGTGGCGCTGCGCTATCGCTTGCAATAGCAACATGCCAGCAGTAGCCACCACGCCCAAATAAAGCAAGGCCCAAACGTGGGGTGCAATTCGGCTTGGCAAGGTAATGAGCGCATCATTTCCAACACCTGCACAACCAATCCACACCACCGAAAATGCCGTCATAAATACAATTTGGGTTGCGGTGAGTTGGCGCGAATTGTGACCAAGAGACCGTTGAGACAGCACGATCACATACAAAGCATAGGCTACGGCACACACCACTGTTGCGCTGTCGCCAATCAGGTTCGAACCGCCCTCCCAAGACATGAAACCGATGCCCACACAGGCGAGCAATGCGGCAAGTGAGGTGGTGGCAGTCAATTTGGTCCCCCAAAACAAGCCCAACACAGGCACCATCAAAACCGCCAAACTAGTTAAAAAAGCACTACGGTTGGAAGAGATAAATTGCATGCCATACGCTTGCGAAACGTAGGATACCAAAGCCAGCGCACCCAGCACGGCGCCATCAACCCAAGTACGCCGGGGCACACCGCGCATAAACGGCAACATGCATACGGCGGCCAACGCAAAACGAATGCCAGATACCTCGACGCCACTGAGTGTGCTGGACGCCATTTTCAGTAAAGGAAAAGTCGTACCCCACACCAAGGTGACGAGCAAGAGGATGGCCAGATTGAAATGCATGCAGCGCGCGATGATAGCTTGCACGACGCCAACACGAAACTACTGCCACGCTACTCCCACGGAAAAGCACTGAGCAGATCTGAAAGAACTCTGCACACCTCGATAACTGCTGTATCTCGCAAATGAAATCAAACGGTTTGAGTTCATGCGCACGCGGCATGGCAGCCGGGCCACGCTCTGTTCACAACCCTTTCGCAACCGTCCCGATGCCGTGCTGAATGCCGATTGCTTCTAACCCAGCCAAACCTAGGCACGTGCAGCGCACGTCTCTTCAAACCGGGCCTCAAAAACCTTGGCCATGCAACTTTTCTTCTGTAAATTCCCGGTTTCTGGTTTCGGATTGTTGTGATTCTGCTCAGATCAGGTTTTCATAGTCAGATGGATTTTCGCGCTCACCCCGCATACCCATTTTTGTCTGGCTCGCCCTGGATCAGAAGTTGATCAAAAACGTACTCCTGGAGGGGGCTTGAACGGCCATGGAGTCTGACGCGGCTACGTGAACCTCAACAAAAAAAGCGAACAAAACGCGGTCAAGCCTTCGCTGCCTTCGCGAAGTAACCTGACCTTATGCCGCATCTTATTTTTCATTGAATCGCATATCATCCTGCCTACTTAACAACTGCATTTAGCGGCCGCGCATCTCGCGTCAAGCCAGTACCATCCTCGATTGGAACCCGTCATGCTCGCTCCCAGCTACATCCAAAAGCTTCGGCCCATTGCCCTCGCGCTTGCCGGCACCTTGATACTGGGCGCAGCGGCCAACGCCGCGACTCCGGTCAAGCCGGATCCCTTGCACGTTTGGGTTCAGGGTGATGACCCCGTTACCGTGGAGGCCTGGGTTAACGCGCGCCTCGCCGCCGTGCAAGTCAACATCGACAAGCTGCTTGCAGTAAAGGGCGAGCACACCGTGGCCAACACCTTGCAACCGTACGATGCGGCGCAGAACCAATTGAATCTTGCAAGCGATCAGGCCTATTTGCTGTTTGCAGTCGGCAAGACCGCGCCGCTGCGTGACAAGGCGCAGGCGTTGACCCAGAAGATCGCCGGTATCAATACAGACCTTAACCTCAACCAGGGTGTGTACAAAGCGCTCTCTGCGGTTCCCTTACCCAAGAACGATCCTCCTACACGCCAATACCTGGAGCGTACCTTGCTGGAGTACCGCCTCGCTGGGGTGGACAAGGACGACGCCACGCGGGCAAAGATCCATACGCTGCAGGACAAGATTACCGCGTTGTCGCTCAGTTTTGGCCGCAACGTGCAAGACGGCGTGCAAAAGGTCAGCGCGACGCACGCCGATCTGGCTGGCCTGCCGGACGACTACATCGCCCGCCATAAACCCGAAGCCGACGGTAGCTATACGCTGAATACCGACGAGCCCGATGTATGGCCGGTACTGGATTTTGCCAAGAGTGCAGACCTACGCCGCCGCATGTACCTGGCTTACAACACGCGCGCCTATCCAGCCAACAAGCAGGTGTTGCTCGATTTGCTGACGACGCGCCAAGAGCTGGCTGGCATGCTGGGCTTCAAGACCTATGCCGACTTCGCCACGGCAGACCAGATGATTGGTAGTGCAGCCAACGTCAAGAAACTGTTTGACGAAGTTGATCAGGCCTCCCGTGAGACCAAGCAGAAGGAATATGCACAATTGCTCGCCTTTGCCCAGTCCCGCGAACCGGGCCTTACATCCATTTCACAATCTGACGGTGTCTATTGGGTCGAGCAATACCGGCGCGAGCGCTATGCCTTCGACGCCCAGTCGGTACGCCCCTATTTTCCGTATGACAAGGTGGAAACTGGCATCCTGGACACTGCCGCCAAGATTTTCCACGTGAGTTTCACGCAGGTTAAAGATGCCAACGTGTGGCACCCGTCGGTAACTGTTTTCGATGTGATCGACGGTGGCCACAAGGTAGGCCGCATCTACCTCGACATGCACCCGCGCGAAGGTAAAGACAAATGGTTCTCCAGCGCACCCGTGGTCCCCGGCATACGTGGCAAGCAGATTCCGGAAGGGATGCTGATCTGCAACTTCTCGGGCGGTGTGGCCGGTGACCCGGGGTTGATGCAATACAACGAAGTGGTGACCTTCTTCCACGAATTTGGTCACTTGATGCACCACATACTAGGTAGCCAAAACCGTTGGTCCAACCAGGGCGGCTTCAACGTCGAAGGTGACTTCGTCGAGGCACCGTCGCAGATGCTGGAAGAATTTTTCCGCGCCTACAGTGTTCTGGCCCCGTTTGCCAAGCACTATCAAACTGGCGAAGTCATTCCTGCTGCAATGGTGGAGCGCATGAACGCTGCTGGCGCTTTCGGACGTGGCCGTTGGACACAGGGTCAGCTCTTCTACGCCACCCTGTCGATGGCACTGCATGACCGCCCCGCTGCTGAGGTCGATTTGGATGCACTACTGCGCCAATCCATGGAACGCTACAGCCCCTACACCTTTGTCGACGGCAACCGGATGTACGCAAGCTTCACCCATCTGACTGGCTATGCGTCCAACTACTACACCTACGTGCTCGACAAAGTAATCGCCGTTGATTTTTACTCCAAGTTTGATCCGGTACATCCGCTAGACGGTCCAGTGGCGGCGCAATACCGCAAGGCAGTGATCAATCCTGGCGCGACCAAACCGGCGGCAGAATTGGTGAAAGACTTCCTGGGTCGTCCGCAGAACATGGATGCGTTCAAGACTTGGCTTGACGTAGAGTTCAAGGACGGACATATTTAACACAAGTGTCAATCGACTAATATTGAATTATCAACACTTTGCAAGCGCGAGATATCAACCATTTATTGGATAGACCATGAGAAAACACATAGCACTTGGATTGACGCTTTTGGGTATCTGTCTGTCATTTCCAGCGAGTGCCGCCGGATGCCTGAAAGGTGCCCTAGTCGGCGGCGTTGCTGGGCACATCGCGGGTAAACATGCAGTGGTTGGCGCCGTGGGTGGCTGCATCGTTGGCCGTCACATGGCCGCAAAAAAGGCGGCTGAGGAAAAGAAGGCAAAGCACGATGGGAAAGATAAGTCGGCTGCGAATGGGTAATATTGCACTACGCCCTGTCTGACAATATCGGCGTGACCCAAAAAATGCCGAAGGATCGCGGCCACAAGCGTCCGTTTGAAGCCAGAATTGATCCAGTGGAGCGACTCAATATGTCCGACGTAAATGAACTGACCAGTGAAAGAGCGGTGTACAAAACCCTACTGGAATCAACCCACGCCATTCCCTGGAAGATCGATTGGGCCAGCATGCAATTCGCCTATATCGGCCCGCAGATCGAAGCGCTGCTCGGCTGGAGCCAACAAAGTTGGCTTAGCGTGGACGACTGGGCCGCACGTATGCATCCGGAAGATCGTGAGTCGGTAGTGAACTTTTGTGTGGCGCAGTCCCAGGCCGGGGTGGACCACGAAGCCGACTACCGCGCGCTGACCAAAGACAACGGCTATGTCTGGATACGCGACGTGGTCCACGTTGTCCGCGACGAAAGCGGCAAAGTCGAAGCGCTGATCGGCTTCATGTTCGACATCACCGAGCGCAAAAAGACGGAAGAGAAGCTGCTCGCGCTACAAAAGGAACTCGAAGCACTATCGTATAAGGATGGTCTGACGAACATTGCCAACCGGCGCCGTTTCGACGCTAGCCTAGAGCGGGAATGGAGAACGGCGCGTAGTGCTCGTCAACCACTGTCCATCCTGATGGTCGATATCGATTACTTCAAGCAATACAACGACTTCTATGGGCATGTGCGTGGTGACCAGTGCCTGACGGACATTGCCCAAACGCTCAGCTTGGCACTAGACGGCCCGCGCGACCTGGTAGCACGATTTGGCGGCGAAGAATTTGTCATCCTGTTGCCTGACACTGACGCATCAGTAGCCCATAAAGTCGCCGAGCGCTGCCAGCGGCTGATTCAGAAGAAGGCCATCCCCCATGCAGGATCACCGCTCGGCCCGCAACTCACCATCAGCATCGGCTTGGGGACCACGGTTCCTGCTGAATGCAGAGAACCATCTGCATTCATCGAGGCAGTGGACCGACAGCTTTATGCCGCCAAAGACAAGGGCAGAAACCGTATTGAGAGCATACCTGACGCAGCCTGATGGCGCTGTCGGTGGTGGTTAAAGGTGAAGGAATAGGCGTAGTTCAGATGTTGCTATAATTTTTGTAGCGATATATCCTTGTTTCACGAGGGCTAGAGGCAATTTTCTCAAAATTCTCCATGCTTAGGGTTCAAGATTCCCAAAATTGTATTCCGCGCAATTAAAGTCTTAAGGTTTCGCTGCATAAGTGCTGTCAAA
>JBDTAG010000369.1:0-7816 GCA_039924745.1 Rhodoferax sp. | reverse complement strand
GGGTGCGGTGAACAACACCGTGGCACCAAAGGCTTGAATACCTTCCAACAACTGCGGTGGTCCGGCCTTTTCCAGCAGCACGGTGGATGCGCCAACGGACATGGGGAACAGCACAATACCACCGAGGCCAAAGGTAAAGGCCAGCGGTGGGCTGCCGATGAAGACATCGTCTGCACTTGGCTTTAGCACGTGGCCGGGCCAGCAGGCACAGATAGCCATTACGTCGCGGTGAAAATGCATGGTCGCTTTGGGCACGCCGGTAGTGCCTGATGTGAAAGCGATGATGCAGGTGTCGTCTGACGCGGTATCGGCATTGGCGAACACGGCGCTGTGGCGTGCCATGGCCGTGTCCAGGCCAGCGTCGCCGTCTTGGTTGAAATAGCGGATGGTCTGCAGCGTGGGGCATTGCTGGGCCGCACTCTGCAATTCGGCAGGCAAATGAAAATCACACAATGCGTGGCGAATCTGCGCCTTGTCGATGACAGGCTTGAGTTCCTTGGCACGCAACAGCGGCATCGTAGCCACGGCTATGGCACCCACCTTGATGACAGCAAACCAGCAGGCCACCATCATCGCGTTGTTAGGGGCATGCAGTAGTACGCGGTTGCCAGGCACCACACCCATCTCGTGCACCAACACATTGGCAATGCGGTTGACCTTGTCTTGCAGGTCGGCATAGGTCCAACTCAAGCCGGGCGAACGTATGCAAATGCGGTCACCATTGCCTTCCAGAATGTGCCTATCAAGTAATGCGTGCGCACAATTCAATTGCGGTGGAAACTGCAATTCCGGCAGATTGAACAGGAACACCGGCTGCTGTTCAACCGGCGGCAAGTTGTCGCGCGCAAAGGTATCGACGTGGGCACTGGACATAGCGATTCTCTGGCTGATGGGTTACTGCGCTGCTTCGCGCAACAAATCTTTGGCAATGATCAACTGCTGCACTTCGGTGGCGCCTTCGTAAATGCGCAGCGAACGGATCTCTCGGTACAGGCGTTCAACGATGTGACCGCTGACCACACCCATGCCGCCCCAGATTTGCACGGCGGCGTCTATGACCTGTTGCGCGCCTTCGGTGGCGACCATCTTGGCCATGGCGGCTTCACGCGTCACATTGCGGCCCTGGTCGCGCTGCCATGCGGCACGGTAGGTCAGCAATGCACTGCTATCCACGGTGGTGGCCATGTGTGCCAACTTGGCTTGGGTCAATTGAAAGTCTGCCAGTGTCTGGTTGAACATCTTGCGGGTGGTGGCGCGCGCCAAGGCTTCGTCCAGCGCACGGCGAGCAAAGCCCAAGGATGCGGCGGCCACCGACGTGCGGAACACATCGAGCGTGCGCATGGCCACCTTGAAGCCCTCGCCCGCTTCGCCCACGCGTTGGGTCAACGGCACTCTGCATTCTGTAAAGCGCAATGTAGCCAATGGGTGCGGGGCGATCACATCAATGCGCTCTGCAATCGCAAAGCCGGGCGTGTCGGCATCCACAATAAAAGCGCTGATGCCACGGGCACCCGCAGCCTCACCGCTGCGGGCAAACACCACATAGAAGTCGGCGATGCCGCCATTCGATATCCAGGTCTTGGTGCCATTCAGCACAGCATGGTCACCTTCAATGCGGGCGCTGCATTGCATCGCCGCCACATCAGACCCAGCATCGGGCTCGCTCAGCGCAAAGGCTGCAATCGCCTCGCCGCGCGCGACCCTGGTGAGGTAGCGCTGTTTTTGTTCTTCCGTTCCAGCCAAGCTGATGGAGCCAGAGCCCAAGCCCTGCATGGCGAATGCAAAGTCAGCCAAGCCAGAGTGGCGCGCCAGTGTCTCGCGGATCAGGCAAATGGAGCGGGTGTCTATGGTATCGCTGGCGCCGCCGTAGGCAGTGCCGCCCACTGCATATTTCAACCAGCCAGCGGCACCGAGTTGGCGCACCAATGCTTTGCATTCTTCGTCCACATCGTGGCCGTGTGTTTGCGAGATATGTTCCGTGGCCCAGGCGTCCAGCGCGCGGGCCAGGTCGCCATGTTGGGGCGCGAAGAAGGGCCAGTCCAAGTATGCGGTGTCACTCATGGTTGTTCTTTCTTTAGTTGCCCTGGAAGACCGGCCGTTGCTTGGCGACAAAGGCGTTGTACGCACGGTGGTAGTCCTGCGTCAGCATGCAGATGGCTTGGGCTTGGGCTTCTGCTTCAATGGCCTGGTCAATGGACATGGACCATTCCTGGTGCAGCATGGTCTTGGTGATGCCATTGGCGAAGGTAGGGCCCGCGACCAGATCGCGCGCCAGTGCTTCGGCATCCGCAGCCAGTTGCTCAGGTGTGCACAGGCGGTTGAAGTAGCCACTGCGCTCGGCCTCTACGCCGCCGATAGAACGACCGGTGTATAGCCACTCGCTTGCGCGGCCCTGCCCGATGATGCGCGGCAAGATCGCGCAAGCACCCATGTCACAACCTGCAAGGCCTACGCGGTTGAACAGGAAGGCAGTCTTGCTGCGTTCTGTGCCCAAGCGCATGTCAGACGCCATAGAGATAATGGCACCGGCTCCAGCGCATACGCCATCCACTGCGGCAATGATGGGTTGCGGGCAGGCGCGCATGGCCTTGACCAAGTCACCCGTCATACGTGTGAACATCAGCAGCTCAGGTGCCTTCAACTGGATCAACGGACCAATGATTTCGTGCACGTCGCCACCAGAGCAAAAATTGTTCCCCGCGCCGGTCACGACGACAGCGTGCACGTCAGTAGCGTATTTAAAATTGCCAAACAGGTCACGCAATTCGACATAGGATTCAAAAGTCAGCGGGTTTTTGCGGTCGGGGCGATTCAGCGTAATAGTGGCCACGCCGGCTTCCAGCTTCCACAGAAAGTGCAGCGGCTGGTAGCCCGCCAAAGGCTTGCGATTACCCGCTTGCAGCGCAGGGTCCAGCCCGGTGGCGGCGGTGGTTGGGGTGTTCGTCATTTGTTGTTGTCCTTGGTGGGGTTATCTTGTTGGCGCACCAGTTGCACGCGCAGGTTGCCTAACTGGCTGTAGAGCTGTTGCACGGTGTTGGCCGGCAGCCCGGCAAACAGCTCCAGAATCCATTGCTCGTGTTCCTGCGCCATTGCCTCAAATGTGTCGCGGCCCTTGGCGGTCAAGCACACAATCCAGGCGCGACGGTCTTGCGGGTTGTTGATGCGCGAGACCAAGCCTTCGCGCTCCAGCTCGTCGGTGACACCCGTCACGTTGCCGCCGGTCACCATCAGGTAGCGCGACAGTTCGCTCATCTTCAGCCCCTCTGGCTGGCGGTAGAGCTGGGCCATGTAGTCAAAGCGCGGCAGCGAGATGTCTAAGCGTGTGCGCAGGCGCTTGCGGATTTCGTCTTCGATCTGCGTGGTGCAGGACAACATGCGCAACCAGAGCTTCAGTGCCGCATGGTCACCGCCGTTGGAGCGCGCCTCGTGGCCGAGTTCGTCGGCATCGTTCAAAAGCGTGCGGCTGGGGTCGGCTTTGCCCATTACATGACCTCCCCACCACATACGGCAATAGATTGACCCGTGATGGCGCTTGCAGCGGGGCCACACAACCAGGCCACGGTGTCGGCCACTTCTTCGGCTTGCACCAGTCGGCCTTGTGGGTTGCCTGCCGTGAATTCGGCGCGCGCTTGTGCTTCGGTACGGCCCGTCTTGGCCATGACATTGGCAATGCTGTCGCGCACGATGTCGGTCTCGGTATAGCCGGGGCAGACCGCGTTCACGGTCACGCCTTTCTTGGCAAACTCCAACGCCAGTGCGCGGGTCAACCCCACCACGCCGTGTTTGGCAGCGCAGTAGGCGGCCACATAGGCATAGCCGGTCAGCCCCGCCGTGCTGGCGATGTTGACGACGCGGCCCCAGCCAAGGGTCAGCATGTCGGGCACGGCGGCCTGCGTGCACAACAGCGTGCCGGTCAGGTTGACGGCCAGCATGTGGTTCCACAGCGCAAGATCTGTCTTGAGGAATGGCGCACTGCTGGCCTGACCGGCGTTGTTGATGAGGATGGAAACAGGGCCGAAGCGTTGCCGCGCATTAGCAAACGCGGCCTGCACTTGCTCTGCGTCGGACACATCGGCACTGACCGCGTGCAGGTACTCGGGCTGCTCGGCTGCGAGTGCTTGCACCGTCTCCAGCTTTCGACCCAACACCGTGACGTTGGCACCCTGCGCGACCAACAGGCGTGCGATGGCTGCGCCTATGCCTTGACCGCCGCCTGTGACCACAGCGTGCCGGTTCTGCAATGTGTTTACTCCTGTCATTGCTGTCATGCCTCGGCTGCCCGTGCTGGAGACTGGGCGGCGGCTGCAGCCTGCGCCTTCTCGCGTTGAAAATTGGCCTCCATCTGCGGCTTACCCGACACGTATTGCTTGGACCAAGCTTCAGCGGTGTAACCAATCTTGGCGGCCTCGGTCAGCGTCCAGGCCGGATTGGCCAAATGCGGACGCGCCACGGCACACAGATCGGCACGGCCTGCGGAGATGATGCTGTTGACGTGGTCGGCCTCGCTGATGGCACCCACCGCAATGGTGGCAATGCCCGCCTCTTGGCGGATGCGGTCGGCAAACGGGGTCTGGAACATGCGGCCGTAAACCGGCTTCTCTTTCTTGCTGACCTGACCAGACGAGCAGTCGATCACATCCGCACCTGCCGCCTTGAAGGCCTTGGCAATTTCGACCGCATCGTCTGGCGTGATGCCGCCCTCCACCCAGTCATGCGCAGAGATGCGCACCGACATCGGCCGGGCGGCAGGCCACATAGCGCGCACTGCGGTGAACACTTCCAGCGGATAGCGCAATCGGTTCTCCAGGCTGCCGCCGTAAGCATCTTCGCGGTGGTTGGTCAGAGGAGAAATGAAGCTGGACAGCAGATAACCGTGGGCGCAGTGCAGCTCCAGCCAGTCCACACCGATGTGGGCCGCGGCCTGCGTACTGGCAACAAATTCTGCGGTCACTGCATCCATGTCGGCACGCGTCATGGCGCGGGACACTTGGCTGACACCTTCGAGGTACTGCTGGGCAGAGGCAGACAACAGGGGCCAATTCCCAGATACCAAAGGCTGGTCAATGCCTTCCCACGCCACGCGGGTGGAAGCCTTTGCACCTGCGTGGCCGATTTGCATCGCGAATTTGGCATCACTGTTGGCATGCACCCAGTCGACGATTCGATTCCAGGCCGCAGTGTGTTCCGGTGCGTACAAACCCGGGCAGCCGGGTGTGATGCGTCCCTCTGCACTCACACAAGTCATTTCGGCAAACACCATAGCCGCACCACCCATGGCGCGCGCGCCTAAGTGGACCAAGTGGTAGTCGCCCGCTACGCCATCGACAGCGGAGTATTGGGCCATGGGCGACACGACAACGCGGTTCTTCAAGGTCAGGCCGCGCACGGTGTAAGGCGTGAACATGGGCGGCGGCGCGGCCTTGCCAGGCGCCAATTGCATGCCAGCGCGCTGGGCGAACCAGGTCTCGAAATCACCCAACCACTTCGCATCGCGCAAGCGCAGGTTCTCGTGGCTGATGCGCTGGCTGCGGGTCAGCATGGAGTACATGAACTGCGGGCCATCCAATTGGTCGCAATAGCGCTCGCCGCACGCCTCGAACCACTCCATCGCGTTCCACGCCGCGTTTTGCAGGCGCAACACGTCCACATGGCGCAGTGCCTGGTAACGGGCCAGCACGGCGGGTATGTGCTCCGCGCTGTCACCCTGGTCGCGAAACTGACGCGCGAGTTCAATCGCGTCTTCAATCGCCAGCTTAGTGCCGGAGCCGATGGCAAAGTGTGCGGTGTGCACCGCATCGCCCATCAATACTACGTGGCTACGTCCATTGAACAGTGACCACTGCTCGCACTTGACACGCTGAAAATTCAGCCAGGCGGAGCCGCGCAGGTGCCGCGCATTGGTCATCAGCTTGGCGCCTTGTAGATTCTTGGCAAACACCTTCTCGCAAAAGGCGATGGACTCCTCTTGGTCGGCCTGGTCCAGACCGTGAGCCAACCAAACGTGCTCAGGGCACTCCACAATGAAAGTGGTGGTGTTTTCGTCAAACTTGTAGATGTGCGCCTGGAACCAGCCGTGCTCGGTCTTCTCGAACAAGAAGGTGAACGCGTCGTACAGCTTGTGCGTGCCAAGCCAGATGAAGCGGTTGGGCCGCACCACGATGTCGGGCTTGAAAACGTCCTGGTGCAGGGTGCGGATGCGGGAGTTGATGCCGTCGCTGGCGATGATCAGGTCCGCATCGGGGTACGGTGTATCGGATTCTGCGTCCACTTCAAACACGAGCTTGACGTCCAGTTGCTCGCACCGGCGCTGCAAGATGTTGAGCAGCTTCTTGCGGCCAATGCCGACAAAGCCATGGCCGCCGGAACGAATGACCTCACCCTTGAATCCCAGCTCGATATCGTCCCAGTGGTTGAAGGCCTGTTCAATCTCGGTCGCACTGGTCGGGTCCCAAATGCGCATGTTGTCCATGGTCGCATCTGAGAACACCACGCCCCAACCAAAGGTGTCGTAGGCCTTGTTGCGTTCAACCACGGTGATGTCGTGCGACGGGTTGGCCTGCTTCATCAGCAATGCGAAATACAGCCCAGCGGGGCCGCCACCTATGCACACGATATTCATTGCAACTCCAGTTACGGGATTTGCAATTAGTTTAGGCTTAAACCTTTAGATGTCAAGCAATTGAGGGAAAACCACTAGCAACGACCTCTGCCGGTGTTGCGGCGATTACGCCTCCAATGTAAAAATGCTTTATGACCGACGCACACGAACTTGCCTCCCTTTTGACACAACGCCGCCAACACGGCGCCGACCGCACCGCCATCGACGCCGACATCTACGCCCGCTTTGGCCAAGTGCAGGCGGTGATGTTCACCGATCTGGTGGGCTTCTCGCGTGTCGTGGAGGCCTTTGGCATCTTGCATTTTCTGCAGTTGATTCAAGAGTCCGAGTGCTTATTCCTGCCGCTGATACAGCGGCACGGTGGTACCTGTATCAAACATGAAGGCGATTCGCTGCTGGTGGTGTTCGATACGCCGCAACAGGCGCTGTCTGCGGCGCAGGCCATGGTGGATGCCACGGTAGCAGCCAACCCAGGGCGCGCGGCTGAAGACCGCATAGAAGTCTGCATCGGCTTGGGCTACGGCACCGTTTTGCGCATTGACGGCAACGAGGTGTGGGGCGCCGAGGTCAACGCTGCATCCAAACTGGGGGAAGACCTCGCCAAGGGCGGTGAAGTGCTGGTGACCGACACGTTTCGTGGCGCGTTGCCTGACGAATCCTTTGCTGAACATGGCTTGCTGTTTGACACGCGCACCATCTACCGCTTTTCGCCGGTGTCGCGTTAGCGGCGCAAGCCTCGCCACAAGGAACCGAACACATAGACGTGCAATGCCAGCCACAACCAAGGGTCCAGCACGGCGTCCCACACATTGCCGCTGGGCAGGCGTGACGCTGCGAACACCACCACGGCGACCGGCACCATCCACAGCCGCAAGCTACGCGTTGGATGCGGCGCAGACACCACCAACCACGGCAACAGCGCAACGACCAACACGGTGCCTGCGGCAGCCGAGCTAAAACCCCAGGCGTAGAGTTGCAGCGGCAACAGCGCGAAGGCGTCCAACAGCAGCGCCCAGCCTACCAACACGCCCACCAGGGCAATCGCCAACGTCGCCCGGTGCGGTATCGCTTTTGAGGGGATGCCTGATCGGGTCGGGAAAAATCGCGCACGCAAAAGGGCATCGCACAACAAAACCGTGGCAATGCTGGGCGCCTGAAAGGCCAGCCCCAACCAATACGCGGGCGAATACGGCCCCG
>JBDTAG010000368.1:0-7808 GCA_039924745.1 Rhodoferax sp. | reverse complement strand
CCGCAGTTGCTGGACGGCATTCAAACCTTTGGTGCCACCGTGCTGTTTACGGCACCTACCTCTTACCGCGCGTTGGCACCGCACGGCGATGCGCTGCGCAATAGCAAGCTACGTCGCTGTGTGTCCGCTGGCGAATCGCTGCCCGCCGCCACCCGCACGCTGTGGCGCGAAGCCACCGGCATTGAACTGATCGATGGCATTGGCGCCACCGAGTTGCTGCACATCTTCATCTCTGCAGACGAGGCCAACGCACACTCTGGCGCCACCGGCACAGCAGTGCCGGGCTACCAGGCGCAAGTGGTGGATGACGATGGCAAGCCTGTGCCGGTGGGAACCGTTGGCAAGCTGGCCGTTCGTGGACCAACAGGCTGCCGCTACCTGGCCGATGCACGCCAGACGACATACGTGCGCAACGGCTGGAACCTGACCGGTGACGCCTACAAGATGGATGCTGATGGCTATTTCATCTACCAAGCACGCACCGACGACATGATCGTCTCCAGTGGCTACAACATCGCAGGCCCCGAGGTCGAAGACGCATTGCTGCTGCACCCCGCCGTGGCCGAGTGCGCGGTGATTGGCGTTGCCGACGAAGAGCGCGGCCAGATCGTGCATGCGTTTGTAACCCTGCGCGTAGGCCACACTGGCGATGACGCGATGGTCAAAGCGCTGCAGGACTTCGTCAAGAACACCGTTGCGCCCTACAAGTACCCGCGCGCTGTTACTTTTGTCAGTATGCTTCCCCGCACCCAGACCGGCAAACTGCAGCGCTTCAGGCTGCGTGAACCTGGCTGATATCTTTTTCGCCACGCTTGTTTGATCAATCCAAAGGAACCACCGTGAACCGTTGTACATCTCGCTCCCTCTTTCTGCGTACTTTGGTTGCGACTGCCGCTGCCGCATTAACGCTTTCCGCTTCGGCGCAGTCTTCGGAGCCGGTCAAGATTGGCTTGCTAAGCACCCTGTCCGGCCCCGGCGCTGGCCTGGGCGTGGACATTCGCGACGGTTTTCAATTGGCGGTCAAGCTGGGTGGTGGCAAGCTGGGCGGGCGTGCTGTCGACGTGGTGGTCGCTGACGATCAGGCTAGCCCTGATGTGGGTCGCCAAACGGCGGATCGCTTGGTCAAGCGCGACAAGGTGGACTTTATGACCGGCATCGTCTTCTCCAATGTGATGTTGGCAGTGGGCGCCCCCACGTTCCAGTCCAAAACCTTTTACATCAGCGCCAATGCAGGCCCGTCGCAGTATGCGGGTGAGCAGTGCAACCCTTACTTTTTCAGCGCCTCTTGGCAAAACGACAACCTGCACGAAGCGGTGGGTAAGACCGTGCAAGACAAAGGCTTCAAACACGTGGCGCTCATCGCACCCAACTACCCTGCGGGCAAAGACGCGTTGACCGGATTCAAGCGCTTCTACAAAGGCGCCGTCGCATCCGAGACCTACACCCAACTCAACCAATTGGACTATGGTGCAGAGATCTCGCAACTGCGCGCCACCAAGCCCGATGCGGTCTACATCTTCTTGCCAGGAGGCATGGGTATCAACTTCATCAAGCAGTTTGTCGGTGCTGGGCTTTCCAAAGATATGACGCTGTTTGGCCCCGGCTTCTCTGCCGACGAAGACGTCATCAAGGCCGTGGGCGAACCCATGTTGGGCATGTTCAACAGCTCGCAGTGGGCGCATGACTTGGACAATGCGGCCAACAAAACTTTCGTGGCCGCGTTTGAGAAAGAGTATGGGCGCACACCCTCGTTGTATGCTTCCCAAGGCTATGACGCGGCGCGTCTGATCGGTGCAGCAGTGCGTGACACCAAGGGCAATCTGAGCGACAAGGCTGCTGTGCGCAAGGCGCTGGAAGCCGCCAAGTTTGACTCCGTGCGCGGTGCATTCAAGTTCAACACCAACCACTTCCCGATCCAGGACTACTACCTGCGCGTCGTAACCAAGAATCCACAAGGAAAGGTCACCAACCGCACCGTGGGTACTGTGTTCAAGAACCAGCCCGACGCCTATGTCGGCAGCTGCAAGATGCCTTCGTAAGCGTTGACGCGCCATGAACGCCATTTTGATCCTGGAGCAAATGCTCAACGGCTTGCAGTTCGGCTTGATGCTGTTCTTGCTGGCTGCAGGGTTGACGCTGGTGTTCGGCATCATGGACATGATCAACCTGGCGCATGGCTCGTTGTACATGGTGGGTGCGTATTTGATCGCGTCCATCGCACAGGCCACCGGTTCTTTCTGGTTGGGTCTGGGCTTTGGCATCGTGGGGGCCGCCATCTTTGGCATGTTGCTGGAGATGACGGTATTGCGCCGCCTGTACCAGCGTGACCACGTTTCACAAGTTTTGGGCACGTTTGCCATCTTGCTGATGTGCAACGAGGGCGTGCGCATCATTTGGGGTTCGCAACCCCTGTCGCTCAACCCACCGGCTGCGTTGGCTGGCCCGGTGGAGTTGGTGAGCGGGTTCTATTACCCCGCCTACCGTCTGTTCATCATCAGCGTGGGGCTGTTGGTGGCGGGCTTGCTGTATGTGTTGATTGCCCACACCCGCATCGGCATGCAAGTGCGTGCAGGCGCTGCCAACCGCGAGATGGCCATGGCTATGGGCACCAATGTGAAGCGTTTGTTCACCGCCGTGTTCGGCGTGGGTGCCGCGCTGTGCGCGGTGGCCGGTGGCATGCTGGGCCCACTGCTGGCCGTGCAGGTAGGCATGGGCGAAAGCATTCTGATTCTGGCCTTTGTTGTCATCGTCATCGGTGGCATTGGCTCCATACGCGGGGCGCTGTTGGGTGCGCTGCTGGTGGGCGTGGTGGACACTGCGGGCCGCACGCTGATTCCACCCTCGCTCGGATATTTGGTGGGGCCAGAGGCTGCGTCCAACGCTGGCCCTGCCGTCGCCTCCATACTGATCTATGTGCTGATGGCCGCCGTCTTGTTCTTCAAACCGCGGGGCCTGTTCCCCACCCACGGCTAAGCCCACCGCACGCATGCAGACCCAGGACTCATCCGCCCCCAGCCTGCTGGACCATTCGCTGCAACTGCGTTGGTCGTTGCCCGTGTTGGTCTTGCTCGCTGCACTGCCTCTCTTGGCATCGCTGGCGGGCGACACGTTTTACGTGGGCCTGGCGACCCGTATTTTGATATTCGCGTTGGCTGCCACTAGCCTGAACCTGATCTTGGGCTTTGGTGGCATGGTCAGCTTTGGCCATGCGGCGTTTGTAGGCGTGGGCGCCTACACAGTGGCAGCGCTCATGCAACACGGCATGGTGTCGGCTTGGGTTGCTTGGCCCGCCGCCATGTTGGTGGGTGCCGTTTTCGCGCTGCTGATTGGTTGGGTCAGCCTGCGCACGCAAGGCGTTTACTTCATCATGATCACGCTGGCCTTTGCTCAGATGCTGTATTACCTGGCGGTTTCGCTCAAGACCTATGGCGGAGACGATGGTCTGTCGCTTGCGGGGCGCTCGACTCTTGGTGGTGGAGTAGATCTGTCCAACGACACGCATTTCTATTACGCCACGTTGGTGTTATTGGTTTGCAGCATCGTGTTGATCAAACGGCTGCTCAACGCACGTTTTGGCCATGTGCTGCAGGCCATCCGCGAGAACGAGGTCCGCATGACGGCCATCGGCTTCCCCGTCTTCCGCTACAAGCTGGTGGCGTTCACGGTGGCGGGTGCCTTGGCGGGTCTGGCCGGTGCGCTGTTGGCCAACCAAAGCAGTTTTGTCAGCCCGGCGCTGATGCAGTGGAGCCAGTCTGGCATGCTGATGATCATGGTCATCCTCGGTGGTGTGGGTCATTTGTATGGCGGTGTGCTGGGTGCGGGTGTGTTCCTGCTGCTGGAAGAATGCTTGAGCAACTACACCATCCACTGGCAACTGGGTTTGGGTGCTGTATTGTTGGGTGTTGTTTTGTTGGCCCCGAATGGCTTGACCAGCATGCTGCGGCGTAAAGGGGTGTCAGAATGAGTCAGGCCACGCAGGTGTTGCTGCAGGTGCAAGACTTGGTCAAGCGCTTCGGTGGCCTCACCGCCACGGACCATGCCAACCTGTCGGTGCGCCAAGGAGAAGTCCACGCGCTGATCGGCCCCAACGGCGCGGGCAAGACCACGCTCATCCACCAGATATCGGGTGCGCTGCAGCCAGACGGTGGCCGCATTGTCTTTGGCGGTGTCGACCTGGTGGGCATGCCCATGCACCAGCGTGCGCGCAAAGGCTTGGTGCGTTCTTACCAGATCACCAGCATCTTCAAAAAGCTGTCGGTGCTGGATAACCTGGCGCTGGCCCTGCAGGCAATCGACGGAAGCAGCATGCGGTTTTGGCGCCCTGCGCGCAGCCAGCATGCCCGCTATGCCAAGGCCGCCGCCGTGGCGGACCGCGTGGGCTTGGGCGCGCAAGTACAGCGCTTGGCCGGTGCCTTGTCGCACGGCGAGCAACGCCAGTTGGAAGTGGGGCTGGCGTTGGCCACCCAACCGCAGCTGATGTTGCTGGACGAACCCATGGCCGGCATGGGCTCCGATGAATCCGAGCGCATGGTGACGCTGCTGCAAAGCCTGCGCGGCGAGACCACTATCTTGCTGGTAGAGCACGATATGGACGCTGTTTTCCGACTGGCGGACACGATCTCGGTGCTGGTGTTTGGCAAAGTCATCGCCAGCGGGAATGCCGATGCCATTCGCGACAACGCCGAGGTGCGCAAAGCCTACCTAGGTGATGAAGTAGGCGATGAAGTAAGTGACAAAGCGGAGGCAGTCGCATGACCGCGTTGCTAGAAATCGACGACCTGCAAACCGCCTATGGCGCCAGCCAAGTGCTATTTGGCATCAGCTTGCGCATAGAACAAGGCGGCGTCTCCACGCTGCTGGGTCGCAACGGTATGGGCAAGACCACCACCGTGCGCTCTCTGTTGGGCCTCACGCCCAGCCGCAGCGGCACGGTGCGTTTTATGGGCGAGCGCATTGAGCGTTTCACCGCAGACCGCATCGCCCGCATGGGCATGGCCGTCGTGCCAGAAGGCCGCATGATTTTCCCCACCCTCAGCGTTGCTGAAAATTTAAAGGCCTTTGCCAGCAACCGCAATGCATCCACCAACCCATGGACGCTGGACCGTGTCTATGCGCTGTTCCCCCGCCTGGCCGAGCGCGCCCGCAACATGGGCAACCAGTTGTCGGGCGGCGAGCAGCAAATGCTGGCCATTGGCCGCGCGCTGATGACCAACCCGCACCTGCTCGTGCTGGACGAAGCCACCGAAGGCCTGGCACCGCTGGTGCGTGAAGACATTTGGCGCTGCCTGGCCACGCTGCGTGCCCAGGGCCAAAGCATTTTGGTTATCGACAAATACGTGCAGCGCCTGGTGGAACTGGCCGACCAGCACACCATCATCGAGCGCGGCCGCGTGGTCTGGGCGGGCAGTTCTGCGCAACTGGGCGCAGACCCCAGTCTGTGGCAACGCTACATCGGCGTGTAGATAGCACCCGCCTACAAACTTATTCAGACCGAGAAAGTTCACCATGACACCTACACCATCAACCAACCAAGTTTTGCAACCCGCCGACTGGGCCCGCCCGCGTGGCTATTCGAACGGCGTTATGGCGCGTGGTCAAACCGTATTTGTAGCCGGCATGATCGGTTGGGATGCACAGTGCCAGTTCCACACCGATGACTTCGCAGGCCAAGTGCGCCAGGCGCTGATGAATGTAGTGGCCGTGCTGAACGAGGCCGGTGCCAAACCCGAGCACATCGTGCGCATGACCTGGTACATAACCGACAAACGCGAATACTTGGCCGCTGGGCGCGAGATCGGCGCAGCTTTCCGCGAAGTGATCGGCAGCTTCAACGCGGCTATGACGGCGGTGCAGGTGTCGGCACTGATTGAAGACCGGGCCAAGGTGGAGATTGAGGTGACTGCGGTCATTCCGGATTGATTTATGAAAAATCGGCCTGTAGCCCTCGTGAAATATACCTAGTACGCTACATATTTTGTAGCTAAATTGCCTTTATGTCACCCGCCGCTGCGGCAGCCACAGCGCAAAGCTGCTGCCTTCGCTTGTCTTGGTCCAGGTGCAGCGTGCCCCGATAGCCATGCACCGACGTGGCCGGTGTAGCGTTGTGAACGCTGATCACATCGCGCTTGCTGGGAACGGCGCAAGAGTTCGCCGTCACATCGCATTGCGCTGAGTTGGGCGTGAAGGGCTGACGAAGTGAGCTACTTTCGCGTTTTCTGTTGAAGGTATGACTTAGCGCACAGAACCGGATTAAAAAAGCAAGTAGATTGACAGGTGTCGAGGTGTGGATGGCAGCATTCACAGCCTGTTGACTGTAGCTTTCGATCACTTGAAACTTTGAAACACCGGTACACGCAAATGCGCAATTTGAAAGTTACTGTTCTGGGTCCAGGATGCAGCAAGTGCCAAAGTACAGCGGGCATCATTGAAAGAACCGCAAAAGATCTTGGTGTGGCCGTTGAAATCGAAAAAATTGAATCGCGTGAGGGCATCAAAAGCCATGGCGTCACTGCAACACCCGCAGTCATCATCCAGGGCGTGGTCGTCCATGCCGGTGGCATTCCTTCGCACGAAGAGGTTGCGACGTGGCTTCAGCCAAACTACCTAGGTTTTTTGTCTCATCCGACCCGACATTTGTTTTTTACTGGCAAAGGCGGTGTTGGCAAAACGTCTCTCTCCACTGCAGTCGCCTTGCGACTTGCCGATGCGGGCAAGAAGGTGCTGCTGGTCAGTACCGATGCGGCGTCGAACCTGGACGAAATGCTCGGTGTTCCGCTGAGCAATCAAGCCACGCCCGTTCCGGGCGCGCCGGGTCTCTCGGTTTTGAACATTGACCCAGACAACGCCGCAGAGTCCTACCGGCAGCGCGTGGTAGACCAGATGGGACGCAACGCCACTGACAAGGAAATCTCTACGGTACGCGAGCAATTGTCGGGCGCTTGCACGACCGAGATCGCGTCCTTTGATGAGTTTGCATCCCTGCTGTTGGACGAAGATCAGAACTACGACCACATCGTCTTCGACACCGCACCCACCGGGCACACGTTGCGCCTGCTGAGTCTTCCCAAGGCTTGGAGTGGATTTTTGGACGGCAATGACCGTGGTGCCTCCTGCCTGGGTCCGCATTCGGGCTTGAAAATGCAAGAGCTGCGTTTCAAAGCGGCACTCGCGGCCTTGAGCGACCCGGCACGCACCACCGTTATTCTGGTGACCCGACCCGACAAAGGCGCGATTGCCGAAGCGGCACGCACCTCGGACGATTTGCACGCGCTGGGTTTGAACAACCAGCGCCTGGCAATCAACGGCGTCTTCCACGCCAGTGATCGCAATGACGCAGTGGCGTCTGCCATTGAGAACCTGGGACAGTTAGCACTGGCTGAGATGCCGCAGTCGCTGAAAGATTTGCCGCAGGATTTGGTACCGTTGCGCGCCTTCGATACCGTGGGCTTGCCTGCCTTGCGTGCGCTTCTGTTGCCGGTTGCGCCAACTGGCGAGCCCACCCATAGCAAGCCCACCCCTACCGAACCCACACTGGCCGAGGAAGCCATTGCGCCCATGCAAGGCCTTGCCGCCCTGGCAGACGAACTGGCCGCCGCCAAGCATGGGCTGATCATGGTCATGGGCAAGGGTGGCGTGGGCAAGACAACCGTCGCTGCCGCACTAGCCTTGGGACTCATCCAGCGCGGCCATACCGTGCATCTGAGCACCACCGATCCAGCAGCACACCTGGCTGCAACGCTGGATGGCGATGTGCCGGGTCTGCAGGTCAGCCGTATCGACCCCAAGGTCGAAACGCAGCGCTACATCGA
>JBDTAG010000367.1:0-6784 GCA_039924745.1 Rhodoferax sp. | reverse complement strand
GTTCTCCCGGCGGGCAGGGTCGCGCTTCGATTTGCACCAGGGTTTCGGGCAGGCGCTGTGCGATGACAATTTCGCCCAAGCGCAACATCATGCCGGTGAGCCAGGCCTGTTGTTCGTCGATGGCGATATGGCTGGCCAACCATTTGGAGTACCCCGCGCAAACCATGCTGTTGCGCCAAAAATCGAGCCGGTCCAGCCCGGGAGGGAATATAAAGCCACTGGCCATGCAGATGGACAGGGAACGGGCCCGAATGTGGGCCATGCCGATGACGCTAACCGCGCTGTCCAGCGTATGCACGCTGCGGGACAGGCCAAACATCGCGCTGTTGGCCATACGCAAAAGGGATGCTGTCAGGCCAGGGTCCTTGGCAATAATGGCCGTCACCATGGGTACGTCAGCATCGTCGCTTTTTAGGGTGCGAATGAGTGCTTGTGCAACCTCTGGCATCACAGGAAGCGTGACCGACTGGAGGAAGCGGGCCGGGTTTGACATGGTGGGAATCATGATACCCCCACCCAAGACCGGGCAGAGTGTAAAAAAATGTTTGTGGAGCGGCAAAATGGGGGGGTGAATTTTTGACAAATGCCCCAAACTCTCGGCCTTGAACCCAAGGACCAACCATGACCCAAACCCTGAAAATAGATTTCGTATCCGATGTGTCCTGCCCCTGGTGCGCAGTGGGGCTGGCCTCATTGCAAACCGCACTGGACCGCGTGGCGCCCGACGTGAAGGTCGATATCACCTTCCAGCCATTTGAGTTGAACCCCCAAATGGTGCCCGAAGGCGAAGACACCACCGAACATCTGCGTAACAAATATGGCTCCACGCCCGAACAAGCCGCTGCGATCCGCGAGACCATTCGGTCGCGCGGTGCAGAGCTGGGTTTCACCTTCAATATGGACAAGCGCTCACGCATCTACAACACGTTTGATGCGCACCGTTTGCTGCATTGGGCGCATTTGGAAGGCGAGGCACAGCAGCTGGCGCTGAAGCAAGCCCTGCTCAAAGCCTATTTCACCGATGGCGAAGATCCCAGCAACCATGCGGTGCTGGTGAGGGTGGCCGGTGAAGTGGGCCTGGACGTTAAACGTGCCAAAGAAATTCTGGACTCAGACATCTATGCGACTGAAGTGCGTGCACAAGAGCAGTTTTACCAACGCCAGGGCATCAGCTCGGTGCCCGCTGTGGTCATCAATGGCAAGCATTTGATATCGGGCGGCCAGCCGCCTGAGGTGTTTGAGCAAGCGCTGCGACAGATCGCTGCGGCAGGATAGCCCCCACGCTCCACCGCTGCGCGGGCGGTGGCTGCGTGGTGGTTGTTAGTGCGCCAGCACTTCCAGCAGACGGTCCAGGCCGCCGGTTTCAATGGACACCATGGCCTGATCGCGCACCTTGGGCTTGGCGTGGTAGGCCACGGACAGGCCGCCTGCCTCTGAGCAGGCGGTCATCATCGGCAGGTCATTGGCGCCGTCGCCCATGGCAATGCACTGCGATGGTTCAATGCCTAGCAAAGAGGCTACTTCCAGCAGCGTGCGGCGTTTTTCGGCACCGTCGCATATCTCGCCCCAGCTTTGCATATCGAGGCCACCCGTCAGTTGGCCGCAATTGGGGCCGCTGTGGATCTCCAGCCGGTTGGAACGGGCAAAGTCGATGCCCAAGCGCTCTTTGACGCGGTCGGCAAAAAAAGTAAAACCACCGGACACCAACAACACCTTGAGCCCCGCCGCCTTGCAGGCTGTGACCAACTCGGCCGCGCCGGGGTTGAGTTGCAGGCGTTGCGTGTAAACCTCTTCCAGATCGGCCACGGTCACGCCCTTGAGCAGCGCCACACGGCGGCGCAGGCTGGTCTGGAAATCGGCGATCTCGCCGCGCATGGTGGCCTCGGTGATGGCCGCTACCTCCCCTTTGCGGCCCACGGCGTCGGCAATCTCGTCGATGCACTCAATGTTGATCAACGTGGAGTCCATGTCGAAGGCAATGAGCTTGAAGTCGGACAGTTTTCTGCCGGGCTTGCAGTTGCGCAGGACCAGGCCGGGAGAAAAGTCTTGGGAAGTTGAATATGTCATTTGCTATATATTTAGTAGCTGTATAGCCATATCACACGAGGGCTAAAGCCTGATTTTTCATATGCTTTCCGGCTGAATGGCCCATTCCGCTCGGCCATTAAGCTGTGCGGCGCCACGGGCAGAAGTTTAGCAAATGCCTAGAAATTTTCCGTTCACTCCGCTAGATCGCGTTACCCCTCCGCTATATTCTTGTGATGCCCGATACACATGATCTTTTTGCCGATTTAGGCCCTGAATTTGCCCCCAAGCCCGCCCGCCTTGAAGTAGTTGCCGGGCTGGTCGTTGCCAACATGGGAAAACCAACCGCCGCCCAGAAGCGGTTCAACAAGCTGGTGGCTTCCATTGACGCCGCCCGCACAGAGAGTGAAACCCTGCGCCGTGTGGTCGACGCCCAACGCCCCGCACACCACAGCGCCATGCATGCGCTGTCTACGCAGATTGTGCAGATGCAAAAGGACATGGTCGCGTTTTTGGACGCGCGCCTGCAAACAAAGGGCCTCACGGCTAGCCAAAAGCAGCAGGCCAGTCGCATTTTGTTAAGCCTGTGCGAGCAGTTGGCTGACCTGGGCGACGACGCCATTGACGCCGTGATGGCCCGCTACGTCAGCCCCGACGACTTGGCCGAGCGGCAACAAGAAGAAGAGCTGGCCGCGCAAGAGGTTAAGGCGTATATGGAGGCGCATTTGGGAAAGAGTTTTGCCGGGCAAGACTTTAAAAGCCCCGAAGATGTTCTCAGGGCCGCCTTGGAGCACGAGCGGGCGCAAGCCACAGCGCGCGCTGAAAAGCGCGAGTCTAAAAAGACCAAACGGGCCCCCAGCGCCCGCGAGCAGGCTGCCGCGCAAAAGCAGGTGGACGCGCAAGGCGCGTTGCGCACCATCTACCGCCAACTGGCCAGCGCCCTACACCCTGACCGCGCCACGGATGATGCTGACCGCGAGCGCAAAACGGCATTGATGAAGGCGGTCAATACGGCCTACGAGCGCAAAGACTTGACCGAATTGCTGCGCATGCAATTGACGGTGGAGCAGGTGGACGCGACCAAATTGGCCGCCATGTCAGACGAAAAGTTGCAGGCCATGTGTTTGCTGTTGGCAGAGCAATACAAGGCGCTGCAAGAAGACATTGAAAACCAACGCATGGAGCTGGCGCATGATTTTGGCTATGCCCCGCATGTGCGGTTTCGTGAGGAGGATTTGCAAGAGGCCATTGACCACCAGCGGCAGACGCTTGAGGACGAGGCCGACTTTATGCGCGGGGATTTGGCCAGCGTGCAAGACGACAAGACCTTCAAAGCCTGGCTCAAAGAGCAGACCCGCCTGAACAAGGCGGCGCAGCGCGAGGCAAATGCGGCAATGGACATGGACGACATCATTTTTGAAATGATGCGGGGCCGATAGGCTGGTCTCTTAGTCCAGTCGCCGGGGCTGAATAGGCATGCGCATCACAATGCCGTCTTGCGCCGAGCCATTGCTGGACTCAAAGAAGCCAGCTAAGCACCCTATTTCCACAAAACCCACACCCGTGTAAATGCGCCGTGCGGGCGTCCACGCAGCGTTGACGAGCAGCAGGGCCGACTGCAAATGGGGGAAGGCCTGCGCGACATGCTCCAGGCAAACTAGTAGCAGCGGCGCCCCCAAGCCCTGGCCGCGCACGGCGGGTGCCAGGGTCATCGAGCTGATGTACAGCTCGGTGCCATGGACTGGGTCGTGGCGTTCGCGGATGTCGTGGCCCAGCGTGAAGTGGGTGGCATCCGGTTGCGCCGCTGCCCGCCAGATTTCTGAAAACACACAGCCTATGCAATCCACCCCGAACCATGCCATCAGCGAGCCTTGGGGAAAGGTGGCGATGCGCTGGGCGTAGGCCGCGCGCTCTTCTTGGTGGCCGGTGGCGAAGCCCTGACGCTCCAGCTCCATGATGCGGTCCATGTCATCCGCCGTAGCTTCGAACAGCTTCAGGCTCTGTTGCTCCGCATGGGCAAGGGTAGGCATGCTTTGGTCGAGCGGCTAGGCTGCAGTGGTGATTGGCTGCCCCAACGACTTCAAAATATCCCGCACCATCTGCGCCCGGTCCTTGGCCTCTGGCAGCTCGCGTTCAATGCGAAGCTTCTCGTTCCCCGCCAGCTTGATGTGCTTGTGCTTCTGGATCAGGTGGATGATCTTCATCGGGTCGATCGGCGGGTTTTTCATGAAAGTGATGGTGATGACACCGGGGGCCGCATCGACCTTGACCACGCCATAGGGCTTGGCCAGCACGCGCAGGCGGTGCACGTCGATGAGCGACTGCGCTTGGTGCGGCAGCTTGCCAAACCGGTCCACAATTTCTTCCAGCAGCGTGTCCACTTGGTCGGTGGTCTTGGCGGTGGCCAGCTTTTTGTAGAACGACAGGCGCAAATGCACATCGCCGCAGTAGTCGTCGGGCAGCAGCGCCGGGGCGTGCAGGTTGATGTCGGTGGTGACGTTCAGTGGGCTCAGCAGGTCGGGCTCAATGCCGGCCTTCAGGCAACGCACGGCCTCACTCAGCATCTCGTTGTAGAGCTGAAAGCCCACTTCCAGCATATTGCCGCTCTGGTTTTCGCCCAGCACCTCGCCAGCGCCGCGAATCTCCAGGTCGTGCATGGCCAGGTAGAAGCCTGATCCCAGCTCTTCCATGGCCTGAATCGCGTCCAGGCGTTGCGTGGCTTGTTTGGTCAGGCCTTCGATGTCGGGCACCATCAAATAGGCATAGGCCTGGTGGTGGCTGCGGCCCACACGGCCGCGCAACTGGTGCAGCTGGGCCAGGCCAAACTTGTCGGCGCGGCTCATCACAATCGTGTTGGCGGTGGGCACGTCGATACCCGTCTCAATAATGGTGGAGCACAGCAGCAGGTTGTAGCGCTGGGCGATGAAGTCGCGCATCACGCGCTCCAGCTCGCGCTCGGGCATCTGGCCGTGGGCCACGGCGATGCGGGCCTCGGGCAGCAGCTCTTCCAGCTTGGCGCGGCGGTTTTCTATCGTCTCCACCTCGTTGTGCAAGAAGTAGACCTGGCCGCCGCGTTTCAACTCGCGCAGCACGGCTTCGCGGATCACGCCATTGCCTTCCGTGCGCACAAAGGTCTTGATCGCCAGACGGCGCTGCGGTGCGGTGGCAATCACGCTCAAATCGCGCAGGCCCTCCAGCGCCATCCCCATGGTGCGGGGAATGGGCGTTGCGGTCAGCGTCAGCACATCCACCTCGGCGCGAATGGCCTTCATTTGCTCCTTGTGGCGCACGCCGAATCGATGCTCCTCATCAATGATGAGCAGGCCCAGGTCTTTGAAATGCGTGTCTTGGCTCAACAGCTTGTGTGTGCCGACGATGATGTCCACCGTGCCATCGGCCACACCTTTAAGTGCAGCGTTGATCTCTTTGGTGGAGCGAAAGCGGCTCATCTCCGCCACCTTGACCGGCCACTTGGCAAAGCGGTCGGAGATGGTCTGGAAATGCTGCTCGGCCAGCAGCGTGGTGGGTGCCAATATGGCGACCTGCTTGCCACCGGTTACCGCCACAAAGGCGGCGCGCAGGGCGACCTCGGTCTTGCCAAAGCCCACATCGCCGCAGACCAGGCGGTCCATGGGGCGGGGGCTGACCATGTCCTGGATCACGCAGTGGATGGCGGCCTTTTGATCGGCAGTCTCTTCAAAGCCAAAGTCGTTGGCAAAGGTTTCGTAATCGTTGGCTGAATAGCGGAAGGCATGGCCTTCGCGGGCAGCGCGGCGGGCGTAGATGTTCAGCAGCTCGGCGGCCGAGTCGCGCACCTGCTCGGCAGCGCGGCGCTTGGCTTTTTCCCACTGGCCGCTGCCCAGCTTGTGCAGAGGTGCTTCGTCCGCGCTGACGCCGGTGTAGCGGCTAATCAGCTGCAACTGGCTGACTGGCACATACAGCGTGGCCTTGTCGGCGTATTCCAGGTGCAAAAATTCTTGCAGCTCCGGCTCGCCGTTGGCTAGTTTGTTGCCCAAATCCAGGTTGATCAGGCCCCGGTAGCGGCCAATACCGTGCTGCGAGTGGACGACCGGGTCGCCCACATTCAGCTCTGATAAATCTTTGATCAGCGCCTCAACATCGCTGACCTGTTCCTGCTTCTTGCGGCGGCGGGTGGTGGGCGCGCTGGCGAAGAGTTCGGTCTCTGTGACCAGGTCAATGCCGTATTCCAGCCAGCTAAAGCCCACGCTCAAAGGCGCGGTGGCGATGCCAAATTTCTCGTCACTGGTTTGGAACTCCAACAGCGAATCAAACGCCGGTGGGTTGACGCCACTGGCGCGCAAAAAGTCCAGCAAACTCTCGCGTCTGCCATCGCTCTCGGCCAGCACCAGGATGCGGTGCTGGGTGTTGCGCGCATGCGCCTTCAGGCGGGCCAGCGGGTCTTCGGTGCCGCGCTCGGCGGCCATCGGGGGCAGGGTCTCCAGTTCCGTGTAAGGGGACGCAGGGGCTTCATTGCCAATCTGGGCTGTAGCCCTCGTGGAATCTACGCCCTCCGCTCCTGATTTAATAGCAAGCTGCGCATAGGCATTTGCCCGCGCGTAAAACTGCTCGGTACCCAGGAACAGCGATTCAGGCGGCAGCGCGGGGCGTTCAGGGTCGCCCTGCACCAGGCGGTAGCGGTCTTTGGTGTCTTGCCAGAAACCCTGGAAGACAGGCTCCAGGTCGCCATGCAGCACCACGGTGGCGTCGGGGCCGAGGTAGTCAAACACGGTGGCGGTAT
>JBDTAG010000366.1:0-4755 GCA_039924745.1 Rhodoferax sp. | reverse complement strand
GACCGCCAAATTGTTCGACACCGTTGCGCTGGACCGCATGCAAGACGCAGAGCGCGCTGTGCGTGATGCTGCCACGCACATACCACCCGACGTGCGCGCCCGCTTTGACACCGCCAAGAAGCTGTCGGACGCTGACCGAACCCTCATCATCGGCATGGCCCGCACCGCGTTGGCCAGTTTTCAGGTTGACGCGCCATGAGCGACACCTCTGAGAATCTGCGCCGCAATATTGACAGTGCAGGTCAACTGCAATCGGTGGTGCGGACCATGAAGGCCATGGCAGCCTCCAGCATCACCAGTTATGAACGTGCCGTGCAATCGCTCGAAGACTACTACCGCACGGTCCAACTGGCATTGGCGGCAGGGTTTCGCCAATTGCCGCGCGCGCAACGCGTGGCGTTCGACGGCGGTGGCGGTGAGGGACTGGTCGTCGCCATCGTGTTTGGCTCGGACCAGGGACTGGTCGGCCCGTTCAATGACCAGTTGCTGGACTTTGTAGACACCGCACTCAAAACGCTGCCGCAGCCCATGGCGCTGTGGAGTGTGGGTCAGCGCATCCAATCTCGGCTGGTGGATACCGCTGCGCCGTTGGGGAAGACGTTTTCACTGCCGAGTTCCATCGCTGCGATCACGCCATTGGTCGACGACATTCTGGTCGAACTAGAAGCGGTGCGCGAAAAGTCTGGCCTTGCGCAGGTCTGCCTCTTTCACAACCAGCCCAAAGCGGCTTCGGTCTATGCCCCGGTCATGCAACGGTTGCTGCCGCTGGACGCAGTCTGGGAGAGCGATCTCGCAGCCGTGGCATGGCCAACCAAAAGAACGCCCGAGGTCATGCAAATGGGGCGTACGACCCTGCTGGCCTTTGTGCGTGAATACTTGTTTGTTTCGCTGTTTCGCACCTGCGCCGAATCATTGGCCAGCGAGAACGCGAGCCGCCTGGCTGCCATGCAGCGCGCCGAGAAGAATATTGATGAACTGTTGGACGACCTCAACCGGTCTTTCCACCGCCTGCGCCAGAACAGCATCGACGAAGAGTTGTTCGACGTTGTGTCCGGTTTCGAAGCACTCACACAAGACCACTGACCATCGAAGAATGCCTACTGCCATCAAAGCATCTCCGCCTTTTCAACCAGCCCTGCCCAACTCGTCGCCGACGGAGGTTGCAGGGAGCCTCATCGTGATCAATGCCGGGTCATCGAGCATCAAGTTTTCGCTGTTCACCGGGTTGAGCGTGCAGACGCTGGTGTGTAGCGCCCATGGCGAAATTGAAGGCATTGGCGCGACACCCCGGTTTTGGGTCAACGACCACGCGGGGCAAAGACTGGACGCGCACCAATGGGACCAGCCTATGGCCGATGCCGACCTTTTGAGTTACCTGATCGCATGGGTAGAAGCGCATATCGGACCGGGTCGCTTGATGGCGGCGGGGCACAGGGTGGCACATGGCGGTTTGCACGGAGTCGCACCGGTGTTGGTCACGCCTGCCGAACTGGCGAAGCTGCAAGCATTGATACCCCTGGCGCCTTTGCACCAGCCGCACAATTTGGCGCCGATTGCCGCGCTGGCGGCGCACCACCCAGGGCTGCCCCAGGTTGCCTGCTTTGATACAGCGTTCCATGCCAGCAACCCGCGCATCGCGCGCTTGTATGGACTGCCCCATGCGCTGGCGGACGAAGGCATCTGGCGCTTCGGCTTTCACGGCTTGTCGTACGAATACATTGCCGGTCAGCTGCCGCAGTGCGACCCCCGAGCGGCCACGGGTCGCACGATCGTTGCCCATCTGGGCAGTGGCGCCAGCCTGTGCGCGCTGGTCCATGGCGAGAGTGTGGCCACCACCATGGGGTTCAGCGCGCTGGATGGCGTGCCCATGGGTACGCGTTGCGGTGTGCTCGACCCTGGCGTCTTGCTCTATTTGATGCAGGAGAAAGGCTTGGACGCCAAGGCAATCGAAACCCTGCTGTACCACCAATCAGGCTTGTTGGGGGTCTCTGGCATCAGCAACGATGTACGCGTATTGCTGGCCAGCGACGACCCACGCGCCAAAGAGGCGATTGATCTTTTCGTTTACCGTGCGGCCCGCGAGATCGGCTCGCTCGCCGCTGCGGCGGGTGGCTTGGACGCGCTGGTCTTTACTGCTGGCATCGGAGAGCACGCGCCACACATTCGTGCCGAAATCTGCAAGCAATCGGCCTGGTTGGGTGTGAAGTTGGACGAGCAAGCAAATGCGACCGGCGGGCCACGCATCAGTACGGCCGACAGTGCTGTCTCTGTGTGGGTGATTCCGACCGACGAAGAACTTATGGTCGCGCGCCACACCTTTGCGTTGACGCAGTGATCGCAAGTGGGTGCCTGTTGGTACCAGACCGACTGGCTTCTTTGCTATGTAAAAAATAGCGATATACGTATATTCTACGAGGGCTAGCGGCTGATTTTACTTAAACCACTTAGCCAGAGTTGCATCCACGGAGAACACAGCAGCAACAAGCCCGCCACGTTTAGCACCACCGTAGTCCATAACACCGTACGAAAAACACGTTTGGAGGATTTGTGCCGGAGCCACTGCTGCGCGAGCAGCGCGCCGGGCCAACCACCCATCAGCGCAAGCATGTGCAATGTGGCCTCTGACGTGCGCCAGCGTTGGGTTTTGGCTGCCGATTTGTCAGAGGCGTAAACGACGAAGGTGATCAGGCTCATGACTGCATATGCGACTGCTATCCAGGTGGCTGGATGCCATAGCGCGGTCATTGCAGCATAAAGGCACAGAAAAATTGGAACGGCAAGTAGCTTCATACTGCTGCGCTGTTTGCACCGCTGATGAGGGCGCTGGCGCGAATGTCTGAAATTTCCATTGTCCTTTTGATTGATTGGCTGAGCATTGGCGTCTGGCAGTTCGCAAGTCGATATGCATGCGACTGAGATCACTGTAACGCGACGAACACCACGGTTCGATTGCACAGGATACCTGTCTGGGATACACGAACTTCGTGCAACACGAATTTCGTGTAAACTAAATCCAAGATGAAAAACGTCACCATTACCGTCGAAGACGCAACTCTGGAGTGGGTGCGCATCGAGGCCGCCAAGCGCAATACCAGCGTGTCGCGGCTGGTGGGCGAGATGTTGACGGACAAGATGCAGCACGACGATGCCTACGCCCGCGCCCAGCGCGACTGGGTGGCGGACACGTCGTCGTTCAGTTCGGGTGGCAAGTCTTATCCGGTGCGGGATGGTCGCAATGGCTAGCGCGTTGCCCGACACGGGCGCGATTGTTTTCGTCGACACCAACGTATTGCTGGCAGCCGACGATGCGTTTGACGCCGTCAAACAAATCCGCATCCGCGAATGGCTGCAAGCGCTGTGGCAGCGCCGCGCCGGGCGGGTGAGTACCCAAGTGCTCAACGCCTATTACGTCAGCGCCACCCAGCACTTCGCTATGCCGCTGGGCGATGCGCGGGCCAAGCTGCGCCGCTACCAACTTTGGCAGCCCTGGCAGATCGACCACCAGACGGTGGAGACCGCGTGGGGCGTAGAGGCCCGTTTTGGCTTGCCGTACTGGGACGCGTTGATCGTCGCCGCCGCCGCACAAAGTGGTGCCAGCCATGTGCTGTCGTTGGATTTGCAGCACGGCCAGCAGATCGATGGCATCACCATCCTGAGCCCCTTGCTGGCCACGCCGCAAGCGCTGGTGCTGACCGATTAATACTTTTGAAAGGCCCGATTGCATGACCCAAGACACTGCTGCCCCCGCATTGGACGCGCTGATCCAGCGCCGCATCCGCCAAGATGTGCAGTCCATGCACGCTTACGCGATCCAGGATTCCGTCGGCATGGACAAGCTTGACGCCATGGAGAATCCGCACCGCCTGCCTGCCGATCTGCAAGAGGCATTGGGCAAGCGCCTGGGCGCACTGGCGCTGAACCGCTACCCCGACGGCCGCGTCAACGACCTGCGCCACGCGCTGGCCGCCTATGCGCAGATGCCCGAAGGCTTTGACATCATGCTGGGCAATGGTTCGGACGAGCTGATCTCGCTGCTGACCATGGCCTGCGATGTCAGTGCCGATCCGGTCACGGGTAAAAAGCCGGTGATTCTGGCGCCGCTGCCCGGTTTTGTGATGTACGCGATGAGTGCGACGCTGCAGGGGCTTGATTTTGTTGGCGTGCCGCTGACTACCGACTTTGAACTGGACGCGCCCGCCATGCTGGCCGCGATCGCAGAGCACCAGCCTGCCATCATCTATCTGGCCTACCCCAACAACCCGACCGCCAATTTGTGGAATGCCGACACCATGGCCCGCGTGATCGCCGCCGCTGGCGCCGTGGGCAGCTTGGTCGTGTTGGACGAGGCCTATCAGCCGTTCTCCAGCCGTACCTATCTCGACACTATTCGCTCCCAGCCCGCCGCGCACGGCCACGTGCTGTTGATGCGCACCATGAGCAAGTTTGGCCTGGCAGGGGTGCGTATCGGCTACATGGTCGGCCCCAAGGCGCTGATCGCCCAGGTAGACAAGGTGCGCCCGCCCTACAACATCAGCGTGCTGAACTACGAGTGCGCACTGTTTGCGCTGGAGCACCAAGAAGTGTTTGCGGCGCAAGCCCTCGAAATACGTGCACAGCGCGCTATGCTTTTGGAAGCATTGCGCCAATTGCCCGGTATCCACGTGTGGAACAGCGACGCCAACATGGTCCTCGTCCGCGTATCGGACGCACAAAAGACTTTTGATGGCCTCAAAGCACGCCGCGTGCTGGTCAAGA
>JBDTAG010000365.1:0-4371 GCA_039924745.1 Rhodoferax sp. | reverse complement strand
ACAACCATCCGTGTAAAAGAAAACGAGCCGTTTGACGTCGCTCTGCGTCGCTTCAAGCGCACTATCGAAAAATTGGGTTTGCTGACCGATTTGCGCGCGCGCGAGTTCTATGAGAAACCCACTGCAGAGCGCAAGCGCAAGAAGGCAGCTGCCGTCAAGCGCAACTACAAGCGTATCCGCAGCATGCAGTTGCCCAAGAAGATGTTCTAAAGAACAGCCTTCCAAGGCCCAAAAAAAGCTCGCTTGGGGACGCTCCAGCGGGCTTTTTTTATTAGTATTTACGAAAAGTCGCCCACATTTTTTCAGGAGTTCTGCAATGTCATCACCGCTCAAAGACCAAATCACCGAAGAGATGAAAAACGCCATGCGCGCCAAAGATTCTGAGCGCTTGGGCACCATTCGCCTGCTGCTTGCTGCATGCAAGCAAAAGGAAGTGGACGAGCGTGTGGAGTTGGACGACGCCATGGTGGTGGCCATTGTGGACAAGCTCATCAAGCAGCGCAAAGACAGCGTAGAGGCATTTGTGAAGGCCGAGCGCCAGGAGCTTGCCGACAAGGAATCCGCCGAGATCGTGGTGCTGCAGGCATACCTGCCCCAGCGCATGTCTGCCGAAGAAGTGTTGGCCGCAGTGAAGATCATCGTCTCCGAAATCGGTGCCACGGGTCCTGGCGACATGGGCAAGGTGATGGGCGCCGTCAAGGCCAAGCTTGCGGGCAAGGCCGAGATGGGCACCGTCTCAGCCGCTGTGAAGGCTGCTCTGGCAGGTTAAAACGCGTCCGCTTGCCAATGAATGTGCAGTGGCAGCGACGCAAAGCCGCTAGCCGGATAGACAGCAGTCCGAGGCTCCTGCCCGGCCACCAGCTCCAGACGCTGCGTATGGCGCAATAACTCCTCCATCAGTATGCACAGCTCCAGCCGGGCCAATGGAGCCCCGGGGCAGACATGGATCCCTGCACCATACAGAAGGTTTTGTGACGGATCGCGGTCGAGCCGACATTCATCCGGATCCCCAAACACGGCTTCATCCCGATTGGCCGATGCCCACACCAGCGTAATGCGATCGCCCGCCATCAGGGCCTGCCCGCCAACCTGAGTCGGCTCGGTGGCAATCCGGCGGTTGCTAAACAGGGGCGGATGGATGCGCAGAATTTCATCAATGGCCGCAGGCAACAAGTCCGGTTCCTCGCGTAGCTGCTGCTGCAAAGCGGGCTTCGTCGCCAGGTAGTGGGCCAGTATTTCCACGCTGGCGGCCATGGTGCCGAGCTCGCCCACTGTCCAGTTGCGCAGAATGCTGACAATGTCATTTTCAGCCAACGCTTTGCCTCCAATTTTGGTGCGCAACAAGCTGGTGGTGATGTCATCGAGCGCCGCATCACCGGCATCGCGGCGCACCATCAACAGTGCCTTGATGTAACCGTCAAACTCTAGCGCCACGGCGTCCATGGCCGCCTGCTCGCGCGACAACGTGGCTTGGTGGTTGCGGCGTATCCATTGGCGCAGCGGCTCGTGTAAATCAGCTGGCCAGCCCAAAAACGCGCACTCGATGCGCAAGACAAAATCTTGCGCAAAAGTGGTCATCTCGACAACCCCGTCATCTTTGGACAAAGCCC
Source organism: Rhodoferax sp. (assembly GCA_039924745.1). Classification (GTDB taxonomy): domain Bacteria; phylum Pseudomonadota; class Gammaproteobacteria; order Burkholderiales; family Burkholderiaceae_C; genus Allorhodoferax. The sequence continues at coordinate 2,761 of JBDTAG010000365.1, read as the reverse complement.
GCAGCTGCGCAACTGCGATTTCGCGGCACTCGGGCGCAAAGTCCTGCATGCGCTGCGCACTGAAGTACGGGTCAATCACCCGACGAAAGCGGGTGTGCTCGGGTGGGTCCATGCCGTTGGGCACCGAGGGATAGCGGGACACTGCGTTGCTGAACGTGCGGTGGTCACCCAGCACCCGCAGCACATCCGCATGCCGAAACACCGACCAATGCTGGTACTCGCTGTGGGCCACCGGGCAGCGCTGGCGCATGGCATCGTATGCGGGAATGGGATTAGTGATGACTGACTCGGCACGCGAATCCCAGTCTTGGTGTTGTGTACGAGAAGTCATTAGAGGAAGTTAAATACATCATGTCGTGATACATTTAACTTATAAACCATCCTCAAATTCGCGTCAATCGTCAAGGCCGTAAACATGACCCATTTGCGTACCCGCGCTGTCCATGCCGGACAGGCGCCCGACCCTGCATACGGCTCCATTGCAACCCCCATCCACCAGACCACGGCATTCGGCTATGGCACCCTGGGGCATGGTGCCGATATCTTTGCAGGCAAAGCCGATGGCTATCGGTACAGCCGATTTGCCAACCCAACTGTGCATGCACTTGAGACCAAAATGGCCGATCTGGAAGGTGCGCCCGCCGCACTCGCATTGAGCAGCGGCACGGCGGCCACATCGGCCATCGTGCTGGGTTTGCTTAAACCCGGTGACGACATCGTATTTTTGGGGCCTTTGTATGGCGGCACCGAAAACCTGTTTCGCAAGCTGGCGGAACGTTTTGGCATCCGAGCCATCGACGCATCAGAACACGGCCTGACCGATAGCCTGACAACCAACACCCGCATGGTCTGGGTCGAACCCCTCACGAACCCTAGCTTGCACCTGCACGATCTGTCGCAGGTGGCTGCACTGTGCAAGGCACGCGGCATCATCAGCGTGGCCGACAGCACGTTTTGCACACCTTGCCTGACCCGCCCGTTAGAGCATGGCATCGACTTGGTCATGCACTCCATGACCAAGTATCTCGGCGGGCATGGGGACGCAACGGGTGGGGTGGTCGCCGGTTCCGCGGACTTGTTAGCCACCATCCGCCAGATTGGTCTAGGCCAGATTGGCGGCAACCTCGCACCGCAAGAAGCGTTTTTGATTCTGCGTGGCATCAAAACGCTGCCCTTGCGCATGGCGGCCCATTGTGAAGGTGCGCTTGCAGTTGCCGGTTTTCTGGCATCACACTCTGCGGTATCTACCACCTATTACCCTGGCCTCAGCGACCACCCACAGCACGCCCTGGCAACCCGCCAGATGCAAGGCGGCTACGGAGGCATGGTGTCATTTGAACTTGCAGGTGGTGAACGCAAATCAGCTGCAGCCGTATTGGACCGGCTCACACTGTTCACCCAGGCTGTTTCGCTGGGCGACGTCGACAGTCTAGCGTGCCACCCTGCCAGCACAACCCACAGCTTTATCTCGCCCGAGGCACGTGCCAAAAATGGCGTTGGCGAAGGCTTGATTCGCCTGAGCGTGGGGATTGAACACCCCACCGATTTGATTGCTGATCTGGCGCAGGCGCTTAGCTGCCTGCCACTTTCATCCGATTGATCAAAATAGAGCCTACGGTTTTGGCACCGTAGTTGTAGGTGTCAGCACCCACTGCCTCAATGCCTTTGAGCATGGCTTTCATGTTGCCGGCGATCGTGATCTCATGCACCGGGTAGGCAATGCGCCCGTTCTCCACCCAAAAGCCACTGGCCCCACGCGAATAGTCACCGGTCACGTAATTGGTACCCTGCCCCATCAGCTCGGTCACAAACAAGCCAGTGCCCAGCTTTTGCAACATCGCATCCAAATCGTCACTGGCGCGGGTTTGGCGTGATGTGAACGTCAGGTTGTGCGAGCCACCCGAATTGCCGGTTGTCTGCATACCCAGTTTGCGGGCCGTGTAGCTGCTCAAGAAATAGCCTTTCACCCGACCGCCGTCGATCACTTGGCGGGGCCGGACGCTGACACCTTCGTCATCAAAAGGCGAGCTACCTTTGCCGCGCAGCACAAACGGATCTTCCATCATGTCGATGTGCTTGGGCAGCACAATCTTGTCCAAGGTATTCAACAGGAACGTGCTCTTGCGGTACATGGCGCCACCGCTCAGCGCCTGCACCAAGCCACCTACCAGCCCGGCAGCCAGCGGTGATTCAAACAGCACGGGGCACTCCATCGTATTGATCTTGCGAGATTTCAGGCGACTCAGCGCGCGTTCTGCGGCGTATCGCCCAATCGCCTGGGGCGATGCCAATTCGTCCTGGTGGCGCATGGAGCTGTACCAGCTGTCACGCTGCATGTCTTTGCCCTTACCGGCAATGGGCGACACCGACATGGAATGGCGCGAACTGGCATAGCCACCGCGAAAACCATGGGTGTGGGCGCTGAAAAAATGCGATTGCTGGGCAGACACGGCCGCGCCTTCGCTATTGGTGATCTTCTTGCTGGTACCCAAAGCGGCCGCCTCGCATTCCAGAGCCAAACGCATCGCCTCTTCGCTGGTCAGCGCCCATGGAAAGAACAGGTCCAAATTGCGTTCGCGATCGGCCACGGGCGCGATGTCCTTCAGATCCGGAAGACTGGCAAATGCGTCCTCTGCAGTGAAGCGCGCGATGTCATACGCCGCGGCTACCGTTTGCGCGATAGCCTCATCAGAAAAATCGGACGTGCTGGCATTGCCACGTCGCTGACCGACATAAACCGTAACCCCTAACGACTTGTCGC
>JBDTAG010000364.1:0-3768 GCA_039924745.1 Rhodoferax sp. | reverse complement strand
CGATGCCCAAACCGGTTTTTGCGGAGCACTCGATCGCATCCGTGGCGTCAATGCCGATCACATCTTCGATTTCGCTGCGTGCGTTATCGGGGTCTGCGTTGGGCAGGTCAATTTTGTTAAGCACGGGCAAGACTTCCACGCCCAAGTCCAGCGCGGTATAGCAATTGGCCACTGTCTGCGCTTCAACACCTTGCGATGCATCTACGACCAGCAGCGCACCCTCACACGCGGAAAGCGAACGGCTTACTTCATACGAGAAGTCAACATGGCCCGGTGTGTCGATCAAATTGAGGTTGTAGATCTGACCATCCAACGCTTTATATTGCAGTGCTGCGGTCTGCGCCTTGATGGTTATCCCACGCTCTTTCTCGATTTCCATCGAGTCCAGAACCTGCGCTTCCATATTACGTTCTTCGAGTCCACCACATCGCTGGATCAAGCGGTCTGCAAGTGTGGATTTACCGTGATCAATGTGCGCAATGATCGAAAAATTTCTGATGTGATTCATCAACGAAAACGTTTAAGTGGTTGAATTAAAAAGGACAGACAAGAAAAAAGGGCGCGTCGGATATTGACGCGCCCTGAAACCAACAATCATTGGCAACTGCGAAGGTTGGAGCTTCATTGTAGGCAAAAAGTACCAAAAGCAAAGCCCCCAAAACACCATTAGGGTGTCGTTGCGACTCAACAACAGTTATCTTATTCACAGCTTATCAACAATTCAAAGGGAGAAGTTCTGTACAACTTGTGGGTGATCTGTGGATCAGCTGTGGGAGACTTGTCGTCATCCCATATGGTGGATTTTTTCGAATCCATATAACAAGAAAGTACTTTGCGATGCTCGTATTCTAACCAATTTCCTGATGGATCAGAAAAGTTAGTAGTCGCAAACTTACGAATTGAGGATTTGATCTATACAAAAAATCTATGAAAGCATCACGCAAACAACCCAAAGACCCATGGGCACTGAGGGTTTTTTGATAGCGTGTGGACTACCGCGCAGGTTTGATAACGACGAATTGCGCCAATTCGCCACGACGAATCAGAACTGGCAAAGGTTTGGTCTTGTCGTGTTTTGCAAGCGTTGCCTCAAACTCTTTGACCGAAGTCACGTCAGTGTTGGCCAAAGCCAGAATGACATCGCCTTCTCGCAATCCAGCGCGGGCTGCAGCATCGACAGCACTGTCGATTTTCACGCCACCCTTGATTTTGAGTGCTTTCTTCTGCTCGTCCGCTAACTCGCTAACTGACAAGCCAATGGACTGCCCTGCTGCGGATGCCTTGGGTTTTTCATCGCGCGTTGAAACTTTAGCTACCGGTTTGTCTCCTTCGAGCTCGGCAATGGTGATACTCAAGTCTTTGGATACGCCCCTCCGAAATACGGTAATCGTGCTTTTGGTACCAGGCTTGGTCGCACCGATAAAGCGTGGCAGTTCGGATGATTTCTCTATGTTCTTGCCTTCGAAGCGTGTAATGATGTCGCCCGCTTCGATGCCCGCTTTCTCGGCAGGTGATCCGGCTTCCACACTGCGAACCACAGTTCCCGACGTTTTACCCAAGCCAATGGACTCGGCAACCTCTTTGCTGATCGGCTCAATCGTCACGCCAATTCGGCCCCTCGAAACCCTTCCAGTGCTACGCAGTTGGTCACTGACACGCATAGCCTCATCCATTGGGATGGCAAACGAGATCCCCATAAAACCGCCTGAGCGTGAATAAATCTGGCTGTTAATGCCAACCACCTCTCCTCGCATATTGATCAACGGTCCACCAGAGTTACCAGGGTTGATAGCAACGTCCGTTTGAATCAGGGGCAGATCACCGCCAGTGTCACGCTGCTTTGCACTCACGATGCCTGCAGTCACTGTATTTTCGAGACCGAATGGTGAGCCAATTGCCATGACCCATTCACCGACCCGTAGACGGCTGACATCTCCCACCTTGACCGCTGGCAGACCGGTTGCTTCAATCTTGACTACCGCTACGTCGCTGCGTTTGTCCGAGCCAATAATTTTGGCCTTGAACTCTCGTTTGTCTGTCAACGTCACCAACACTTCGTCAGCACCTTCGACAACATGTGCATTCGTCATGATGAAGCCGTCAGCAGTCAGAATGAATCCAGAACCAACGCCACGTGGCTGCTCTTCCTCTTGCTGGGGCTTGCTTTGACGTGGGGATTGCCGAGGATTGCTCGGCACGTTGGGCATTGGTATGCCAAAGCGCCGAAAAAACTCCATCATGTCCTCGTCGCCTGGCCCGCCTTGCCCCGCGCGGGTAGAAACCTTTTCAAGCGTGCGGATGTTGACTACGGATGGTCCTACTTGGTCCACCATGTCCGTGAAGTCAGGCAAAGTACGCACCTGCGCCATGGCAGACTGTAGCGGTGCAGTCGCCACAAAAGTACCAGCGGTCAGACTCAACGCGACCAAAAAAGTGTGCATAGATTTATGCAAAAGAATATTCATGGGATATCTTCCATTCAAAAAAACAGTACTGTGATAGAGCTTGCTGCGCGGGCAGCGGTTCCCTATAAAGTGTTATTTTTTGCGTGCCAGTGCCTGCGTAAATGCAGTCAACGTGGCTAACGGCACTTCACCAACAGCAGTTGCCCACCAGTTGTCGATGCGGCGTGTCAAGATGTGCGTGGCCCCACCCGTATCAGTAGCACCTTCCCTTGCATGCCGCTGACTGTCAAACGGCTCAACAAAAAGTGAAACGGTCGCCACTCCGTCCGAGAACACCCATTGCATGGTGCCTTGCGCATTGGCTTGGGCCCCAGACGGTACTGGAGCGGGGCGTTGATAGCAACCCATGGGCTTGAACCCGTCTACGGGTTTCTGCAATGTCCAGCCTTGCGCATCCGCTGTAGTTTTTTGAAGGTCAGGCCGCACCACGCGATAGCCATCCGTGTTACCCGAATGGGATAGCTTGGCGACATTCACCACCGCGCCCAAATGCAACTCCGAAAACGCAGACTGTTCCAATATTTTGCTGTTGAGATCTAGTGTTTGCAGCTGGATGATCAAACCAGTTTTTTTCTCGCTCCATACGCGATACCCATAACGCATCTGATCCTTGGGCACGAGCTGAAAAATCTCGGAATCAAAGCCTGCGATGCGCTCATTGCCCACTGCCTTGAGCTGGTAAAAGTCTCCGATAGACGAATCATTGGACTTGAGCAGATTAGGAAACAAACCCAGTGATTCACGCACCTCAGCTACCGCAACTCTGGATTGCGGATAGAAAGTAACCACTTGGTCGTTATGCCGAAAAACCGCCCTCGGTGCACCGCTAAGTGATTCCACACGCTCAAGTTGCTGTGTGCCATCACAAACATGCCAAATACGGGCGCTGGCCATGCCACCGCTGGAGGAAACGACAAATGTGCCTGTATAAACACTTTGGCGTGCTGCTTGGTGCACCCGCATTAGCCAAGCATTCAATAGCGCGTCGCCACTAACTGGTTGGGCTACCGCAGGGCCTTGGAAACCTATTCCAAGCACGACCAGCATCAGCCCTGCCAACCACCCCACTGCATATTTCACCGGGTTGGTCCTTCATAGGTGGCATTGCGCACAAAACTTGCTGGAACCTGCAACGCAGAGTGGCCTCCCAACTGCCTATGCGCGGCCATCAACTCATCCAGCCTTGCATCCCGCAGCATGGTGCCGTCACCTGTTTCATCGGCGACAAGGGTCGCGACGGCTGGCGGAGCAGTAATCGTCTGCGCCACCATTTGCGGCTCGTCATGTGAACCGACTACCGTCC
>JBDTAG010000363.1:0-2611 GCA_039924745.1 Rhodoferax sp. | reverse complement strand
CTGCTGTGGTCGGTCGGCGGCTTGCTGGCTTGGCGTATTGCGCTGAGCTATGCCGACACGGGCATTGACCAGTCGCTTAAGCAATCGGTGCGCGCGCTGGCCCGCCAGGTCAAGCCGGTGGGCTCGGGCCTGCTGGTGGACTTTCCGCGTGCGGCGCAAGATGTGTTGGAGCAAGACCCAACCGATCGCATGGGCTACATGGTGTCGTCTCCACCCGGCAGCTTTGTGCTGGGCAATGGCAAGTTACCACCACCTCCAATTGGCACAACCATTCCCACTGGGGAACCGTTGCTCTACGACGCCCGCTTGGGTGATAAAAAGGTGCGTATCGCCGTGCTCGAAGTCACCTATGGCGAAGCCAATGCGCCGCAGCGCCTGCGCGTGCAGGTGGCCAAGGGTCTTGCGGTTCAGGAACGTGTGGCCCGCGAACTGGTGTTTGACATGCTGGTGCCATTGGCCGCTTTGGGTGTGCTGCTGGGCATCATCATCAATGCCGGTATTTCGCGCGGACTGCTTCCGTTGAAGCGCCTGGAGGCGCAGTTGGGTGACCGTGCCGGCCCTGCGCTGTCTGCCTTGCCACCCATCGAACTGGCGCAGGCCCCGCACGAGGTGCATTCGCTGGCGCTGGCGGTCAATCAGTTACTCGACGCGGTGCGCCGCAGCCTCAGCCAGGAAAAGCGCTTTGTCAACGACGCCGCCCACCAGTTGCGCACGCCCTTGGCCGGCCTGGTCAGCCAGACGGAACTGGCGTTGAATGAGGGCGAGTTGCCCGCCATGAAAGAGCGCATGGTCAAGGTGCATGCCGGTGCGCTGCGCAGTGCCCACCTGGTGCACCAGCTGCTGTCGCTGGCACGCACTGAGGCAGACGTGACCTTGCAACCGATGGATGTGGCCCAACTGGCGCGTGAGGTGGCGCGCGAGTGGACGCCGCGCGCGCTGGCCGCAGGCGTGGACCTGGGCTACGAAGGCGAGGGCAGTGTGTCCGTGCAGGGCGAGAAGCTGCTGCTGCGCGAAGTGCTGAACAACCTGATCGACAACGCCTTGCATTACGCAGGCACCGGCGCCACGCTGACCGTGCGGGTGCGGTGCGAGAAGGGCAACTGCGTGCTGGAGGTGGAGGACACGGGCCCCGGCCTGTCGCCGGATGATTTGCCGCGAGTCTTTGAGCGCTTCTGGCGTGCCAGCGAGTTGCCCGGTGGCTGCGGTCTGGGCCTGGCCATCGTCGCGGAGATTGCGCACCGACACGGCGGGCGGGCCATTGCACTGGCGACGCAACCCACGGGCCTGACCGTGCGGATCGAGCTTCCACTGCCGGTCTAGCCAAATTATCTTAAGGAAAATTGGCCTCTAGCCCTCGTGGAATGGTCATGTAGAGCTATCAAATACGTAGCAATTGAGAGGCGCTGTTGGCGCTCACCCCGGCGTCTTGGTAACCACAAAGAACCGGGTTTCATGCCCGGTTACAGCTTTGGCGCGGCTATGCTGTGTGCACTACCCCATGCGCACCAGCCAAATGCTGCGCGCCACCGTGTGCTTGGTGGGCGCTGCTGTCTACCCTATGTGGGGTGCTGACCACGCAGGGCTTGATGGCGCGTGAGGTCATGCTGCCCCAGATCTTTCGCGACGACCGCATGGACAAGGTGCTGGCCAGTGCCCAGATTGCCGACCAGTTGGGCATGGTGTTGGGCCCCATGCTTGCGGCACTTGCGTTGCAGTGGTGGCCTTGGGCGTGGGTTGTGGCCACTACTGCCATGCTGTTTCTGGCTGCGGACGGGGCGATGCGGGTTTGGCGCGCTACCAGCACCGTGCAACTTGCCGCACCACAGCACGTGCTCGGCACGCATTGGTTGCAACCCTACCGCACCGCGTTGGCGCATGTGCTGCGCCTGCCGGGCCTGGGGCCATTGGTGGTGCTGACATCCGGCGTGAACCTGATCTTGGGCGTGACCTTGGCGACCGCTGCGGCCATCTTCACCGGGCTGCTGCGCCAGTCCACCCAGGCCTACGCGCTGTTGCAGACGGTGCGCTGGTCACGGCCTTCAGTGGCAGCGTGTGGATGTATGCGCTGGGCTTTCTGGCTGTTGTAGGGTTTGACAAGATGTTCAGCGTCTACATCCGTGTTCGCCGCCAAACCATCATTCCCGCCCACGACCTTGGCAAGACCACCGGCTTGGTGGTCATGCTCAACAACCTGAGCCAACCGCTTGCAGGGCTGCTGGTGGGAGTGTTTGCAGGCAAGGCGGATACGCAGGGTGTCATTCTGGCGTTGACACTTGCCATGGGATTGCTCGGTGTACTGGCATTGGCGCTAGGCAGGCGTATCGGTACAACTACGCATTGATTGCCCGCCCAGCGGACCGCACACTGGGCCTGCATATCTCCCCAACTCCCCACTTCTGAAGAAAGCCGCACATGAACCCCATCCTCCGATCGACCGCAGTTGGCCTCACTTTCGCGTTGTTTGCCGGGCTGAGTTTTGCACAAGCCTCAGGCCTGACACGGGTGTTGGTGACCAAGGCCGATGTGTCTGTTCCCAACCGCGAAGCGGTGGTCGCGCGGGTCGAAGTAGCGCCGGGTGCCACGGCCGGTTGGCACACCCATCCGGGTGACG
>JBDTAG010000362.1:0-7005 GCA_039924745.1 Rhodoferax sp. | reverse complement strand
GGACCTGATCGAGTCACTGTTTGGCAAAAGTACGTTGATGCGCAAATAGTGGAGGGATGCCCCGTGACTGTATGGATAGTGGGCGCGATGGCGCTGGGTTTGGTTTTCTGGTTTGTCGGCGCTTGGTTTGCACGCGGGCCTGACTTAAAGGCCTTTGACAACCCGGCTGGGGGTACGGCACAGCCATATCGCCAGCGCTTCTCCAGCGGCCCCACTCTGAATGATGAGCAGCGCGGCGTTATCGCGTCACTGGGCGGCATTTCTGCCGTCGTCAAAGACACGCCGCAGCGCAATCACCTGAAGGTGTTACGTGCCTATATGGACAACTTCAGTGCCGACCGTGTGTTTGATGCGCACATCAATCCTGTCGATGCCGGCGGTGTACCCGCCGAATGGGTCATTGCAGCGGGCGCCGATAGCCGACGCAGGACGCTCTACATCCACGGTGGCGCTTGGATCATGGGTAGCCCCCGCAGCCACCGCGCTATCACCACACGTTTTTCAGAAATAACCGGTGGCGCCGTGTTGGCCATTGACTACCGGCTGATGCCTGAGCACAGCCGCATGGATGGCATTGACGACTGTCGCAGTAGCTACCGCTGGATGCTGGATAACGGCCCGGACGGCGCTGCACCCGCCAGCGCCGTGGTTGTGGCGGGCGATTCAGCGGGTGGCAACTTGACGCTGTCACTGATTGCGTGGGTACGGGACCAGGGCCTGCGCGCGCCTGACGCAGCAGTCGCGCTGTCACCCGCGACTGATAACACACTAGGCAGTCCAAGTTTGCGCACGAACATTGCGACCGACGCGATGCTTGGCCCACTGTTCGGCAAGCTGTCGTGGGTTCCGCGGTCGGCGCTGCTGTGGTTCAACTGGCTGCGCACACGCATTCGGCCCGACGAACCAGTGGTCTCACCGATTTTTGGCGATCTGGCCGGTCTACCGCCTGTGCTGATACAGGCCAGTGATGTGGAGATGCTGCTGGACGACAGCGTGCGCTATGCCAACAAGGCACGGGCAGCAGGATCGCCCGTCACGCTGCAAACTTGGAACCACATGGTGCACGTATGGCATATCTTTGACCCAAATCTGACGGAGGCGCGCCAGGCCTTTGAGGAAATCCGCAAATTCCTGGCAGCACCGCACGCCACCCGCTAATCGGGCCCTTTATTTCTCCGGCAACAACACGACCTGCACGTAGTTGTCGCGTTTCAGATAGCGCTTGGCCGTGGCCTGGACTTGCTCGGGTGTGATGGCATTCACTTGTTTGTCGTAATCCAACACAGTAGCCGGATCGGTTCCATACAGAGCTGCGGATTCCAGGCGCCCCAGCCAATAGGCGTTTTCGCGCATGTTTTTGCGGTGGGTAGTCAGCCAGTTCGTCTTGACTTTGGCCCAGTCAGCCGGGTCGACTCCGACATCTTGGATCTTTTGAATCTCACCCAAAGTCGCCGCAATCACCTTGTCTACATTCTCGGGCGCGCAAGGCAAGGTCAAGGTCACTTGATAGTGTTGGTAAGGTGCGCGAATCAAGCCGCCATGTGCACTGGCGCTATAAACCAGGGTGAGTTTTTCACGCAGTACATCGATCAGTTTGATGTCCAGCACTTCTACCATGGCGTCCAGTCGCAACTGCTCAGCTTCCGAGTAATCGGCGGTACCCGTGAACGTGATGGATACATCGCTCTTGGGCTCGCTGCCGCTGCGCACCTCTTTCTTCACCACGCCAGTCACAGGACGAATGCCCAAATCGACAAAGTGGGTGGGAATGTCGGGCGTAGGCAGGCTCCCAAGGTAGCGCGCCACCAACGGCTTGACGGCTTCTGGCGTGAAGCTGCCCACCATCACAAATGTCATACCCTTCGCACTATTGAACCGCTCTTGGTAGATGCCGCGCATCCGCTCAAGGTTGATCTGGTCAAAGTTCGACGGGCGCGGCGTCAGCCACACCCGAGGGTTGCCGTTGAACAGCGTGGTTTGAACCGCATCGGCGAACACCGACTCAGGCCGAGCAATAGCGTTCTTTGCCGCGTCTTGTGAGCGTGATACGAACGACTGGTAGAGGTCCACATCCTGGCGGGTGGGGCCGAACTTCAAGCTGAGTAATTGCAGCGCAGTTTCGAGGTCTTCCGTGCTGGACGATGCCAATGCGTAGTCGTTATACGCCCCTAGGCCGACGTTGACCGACACCACTTTGCCAGCCAGCATTTTTTGCAGGTCTGAAGGTGCAAACTCGCCGAGGCCCATGGCTGCGACGGCAGCACTGGCATAGCCGGCATTGAACATATCGGCTTGGCTGTACAGCGATTGGCCACCAAATCGGGTAGCGGCCAGCGAGATTTCATCGTTCTTGAAATCGGTCGGCTTGAGAATGACCTTGACACCGTTGGACAAATCCCATTCGGTCACACCGAGCAAGGGTTTTAGCCGCTCCGCAACGACGCTACCGCCAGTGGGGAGCTTGGCCATCAGGCTGGTAGCCAAGGCCTTTTCAGTCTTGGCAACGACCACACGCTGCTCGGCCTGCTTCACGCTGGTCAGCAATTCGGGGGCTGTGGGCGTCGCGCTGCCTGGCTTGTCGCTGCCGGTATAGACGACCAGCTTGGCGGCTTTTTCCGGTATCAGCGCTTTTGCCGCAGCATCGACATCGGCCAGCGTGATCGTGGGAAGCATCTCACGGACATAGTTCAGCTCGTTTTCGATTCCAGGAATGCGCTCATCATCCAAAAAATTGCGCAAGTATTCGGCGGCGTATTGCGAGGAGTCGGTTTTCTCACGCTCGGCGTAATACTGCTCCAGGGTGCGCAACATGTCTTTTTTGCTGCGCTCCAGCTCAGGCGCAGTAAAACCAAACTGGCGCGCGCGTTCGTTTTCTTGCACCAGGGCGGCAACAGCGGGTTCGACCCCCATGCGCCCCAGCAACGCGCTCGAATTGAACGAACGGTAGCCTGGCACCAACCGGTCCACTTCACTACCCCCACCCACAAACGGCGGCGCAGATTGTTGGGTTAGATCCTGCATGCGCTGGCCCAGCATGGCGTCAAACAGGCGCTCTATCAGGCCGCGCCGGTAGTCACCCAGGGTGATTTCAGAGGGCTGAGCCTGCACTGGGTAACGGATCATCATGACGTTGTTGGTGGCCTCTTTGTCCGTCACCACGACCGCCTCTGATTCATTGCGGGCGGGAATGGTCGGGTACAGACGCGGCCTTTCGTTGACTGGGTTGGTGAGTTTGCCGAAGTGCGACTCCACCAGTGCCTGTGCAGCTTTGGGGTCGATGTCTCCCACCACCACCACGGCCATCAGATCGGGGCGGTACCAGTCTTTGTAGAAACGCTTGATGGCGTCGTATTTGAAATGTTTAACGCTGTCTTCGGTGCCAATGGGCAAGCGATCGGCGTACAGCGAGCCGGTGAAGATTTTGGGCAGCAAACGCTTGTTCATGCGTTCTTGTGCGCCACGGCCCAGACGCAACTCTTCCAGCACGATGGGGCGCTCGGAGTCGATATCGGGATTATTGAACGCCAGTCCGTGGGCCCAATCCTCCAGCACCAAGAAACCTTTCTCAATATTTTCGGGTTTTTCGGTGGGGATGGGAAGGATGTAGACCGTTTCATTGAAGCCGGTGTATGCGTTCAAGTCCGCACCAAATTTCAAACCGATCGACTGCAGGTAAGAAATAAGTTCGTTCCGCTTGAAGTGCGTAGAACCGTTGAACGCCATGTGCTCCGTCACATGGGCCAGGCCCAACTGGTCCTCGTCCTCCAGGATGGAGCCCGCCTTGACAACCAGGCGCAGCTCCAGCCGCTTCTCGGGTCGGCTGTTTTTCTGGATGTAATACGTCAGGCCATTGGCCAAATGGCCGACTTGCACTTGCGGGCCAATCGGCACGGGGTCTGACAGCGTCAGCGCAGCTTGCGCACCCCACGCGCTGGCCAGCAGTGCGCTTGTGGCGAATAGATTTCGAAATAGCGAAGATGTCATGGGTTTCCCATAGTTTGCGACTGCGCAAGCTTATCAGTTGGCTGTAAACCATGGGTAGGCCATGCCATGCACCATTGCTAAGGTCCCTGTAGTGCCAGGGTATGCGTAGAATGCTTTGCACCCCCACCCGCAAAGACTGGATCGGCTGCGCTGATGTCTGAAACACGGTCTCCGTTTTCCCGCAATGTCTGGCTCACAGTGAGCTTGGTTGCGGCCATGGCGGCGCTGTTTGCCATCTATTTCCAGATGGAGCAGCGCGTAGACACCGCCACTACCGTGCGCTATGCGTCGATGCGCCTTGCCGACGAACTACGTTGGTCTTCCGAAGAGTTGACCCGCGTAGTTCGCACCTATGTCGCCACGGGTGACCCGCGCTACAAGCAACATTACAACGATGTAATTGCCATCCGGGATGGGCTCAAACCCCGTCCAGCGGATTACCACAACATGGTGTGGGACCCAAAGCTGGCCACCGGTCAGCACGGCGGGCCCGATTACGGCCCACCCATCAGCCTGCTGGAGCTGATACGTCGCAGCGGCGTGACCTACAAAGAGTTTGAAAAGCTGGAGACAGCCAAGGCCCGGTCGGACGCGCTTGTCAACACCGAGCAGCGAGCCATTGCTTTGGTGGAATCGCCAGGATCACGCTTGCAAGCGAACCGCGCCAAGGCCTTGGACCTGTTGTTTGATGAAAACTACCACCAGGCCAAAGCAGAGGTCATGTTGCCGATTGTCGAGTTCTATGCAGCCGTCGAAGAGCGCACCCGCTTGGCCGTGCAGGACTACATGGCCGATGCGCGCTTGTTGCGCTATGCCTTGCTCGTCAATGGCCTGCTGCTGTTGTTCATGTTGGCGCGCACCCGCACGGCGCTACGTGCCACTTTGGGCGGGCCGCTAGAAAAGGTACACACCCACATCACCCATATGGGCCAGGGCAACTTCACCACACCCATCACCGTACCCGACAGCATGCAGGCCAGCGTGCTGGGCCGCTTGGCCCAAACCCAGTCCAACCTGGACCGCATGGACGCAGAACGCCAAACGGCGCTGGCCGCACGCGTCGAATCACTGCGCGAATCGCAGTCGCTATTGGATGCGGTCAACGCCCACTCCATCGTGTCCATGACGGACCCGGCTGGCACCATCTTCTATGCCAACGATATGTTCAGCCAAGTCAGCGGCTACAGCCAAGCCGAGCTGATCGGGCAAAACCACCGTCTGATCAACTCAGGCGCGCAGACCAAAGCCTTTTGGGAGGCGGTTTGGAAAGCAATATCCAGCGGCCATGTTTGGCGCGGTGAAATCTGCAACCGTGCCAAGAATGGCTCTCTGTACTGGGTGGACACCGTGATTGCACCCCACTTCGGCGAAAAAGGTATCGAGCGGTATATCTCTATTCGCACCGAAATCACCGACAACAAGCGGGCGCAGCAGGTGCTGGATGTGGAACGCCAGCGCCTGAACAACATCATCAGTGGCACCCGCGCGGGTACGTGGGAGTGGAACCACCAAACCGACCACTCCCTGGTCAACGCCCGCTGGGCCGAATTGCTGGGATACACGCTGGAAGAGGTGCAGGTCGACCCGAATCGGGTGTGGCGCAATGCGGTGCACCCCGACGATTTGGCCGTTGCCGGGCAGAACTTGGAGGAACACCTCGCTGGGCTGCGCGACGTCTACGAGTTCGAAGGACGTGTGCGCTACAAAAATGGCGAATGGGGTTGGCAACTGACCCGCGGTCGCCTGAGTACCCGCACAGTGGACGGAAAACCCGAGTGGATGTATGGCATCACGCTGGACATCACCGATACCAAGAAGGCAGAGGTCGAACGCGAGGAGCAGGCCGCCAGCCTGCGCGACAACGCCGCCTTTTTGGTCCGTGCCGGGCGCATTGCTGGCATCGGCCGCTGGCAGTACGACCTGGTGAACGGCCGCATTGAGTGGTCAGACCAGACCTGCCATATTCATGACGTTGTCAACGGTCATACACCTACGCTTGAGGAATCGATTGCATTTTTCGCGACCGAAGTGCGTGCGGAAATACAGGACGCCATCGACAGTGCAAAAAGGACTGGCAAGCCCTGGGATCTGGAGCTGCCGTTGGTCACCGCCATGGCCCGACACATCTGGGTGCGTTGCGCGGCCGAGGCCGAATACCGCGACGGCAAGCGCATACGCCTGGTAGGGATTTTTCAGGACATCACCCAGCGCCGCAAACTCGAAGACGAGATTCGCCAAACCAACGTCATGTTGAAAAACATCTTGGCCAACATACCGGTTGGTTTGAGCGTGATGGACGGCAAGCTCAATCTGGTAGCGGAAAATACGTTGTTCCGCAGGCTGTTGGACTTTCCCGATAGCCTGTTCCAGGGCGATATCACCGCGTTTGAAACCCTTATCCGTTTCAATGCCATGCGCGGTGAATACGGAGATGGCGACCCCGATACTGTCGTCAAAGACATTGTGGACCGCGCGCGCTTGGGCTTGGCCCACCGTTTCCAGCGCCAACGCGGCGATGGTCGCACGCTAGAGGTTCGCGGCGCGCCCATGCCCGACGGCGGGTTTGTCACCACCTACACCGACATTACCGAACTAACCCGCGCCACCGAAGCAGCACAAGAAGCGTCGCGTGCCAAGAGCCAGTTTGTGGCGAACATGAGCCACGAAATCCGCACGCCCATGAATGCCATTTTGGGCATGCTCAAGCTCTTGCACAACACCGAGCTCTCCACCCGCCAGCTCGACTACACGACCAAGGCAGAAGGCGCTGCCAAGTCGTTGCTGGCCTTACTCAATGATGTGCTTGATTTTTCAAAGATTGAAGCCGGCAAGATGGTGCTGGACCCACAGCCTTTCCGCATGGACCGGCTGTTGCGGGATCTGTCGGTGATTTTGTCAGCCAATGTGGGCCTCAAACCAGTAGAGGTGCTGTTTGACGTGGACCCGGCCTTGCCCCCAGTATTGGTAGGTGATGCGATGCGTCTGCAGCAGGTGTTGATCAACCTGGGCGGCAATGCCATC
>JBDTAG010000361.1:0-7342 GCA_039924745.1 Rhodoferax sp. | reverse complement strand
AGCTCGGCGTGCCTGTGGCCGTGAACATCGAAGAAGTGCGCAAGCCCGAAATCGATGCCAAGTTGATCGCCGACAGCATTACGCAACAATTGGAAAAGCGGATCATGTTCCGCCGTGCCATGAAGCGCGCCATGCAAAACGCCATGCGTCTGGGTGCTTTGGGCATCAAGATCATGTCGTCCGGTCGTCTGAACGGCATTGAAATCGCCCGTTGCGAGTGGTACCGCGAAGGTCGCGTGCCACTTCACACATTGCGCGCCGACATTGACTACGGTACTTCCGAAGCCAAGACAACCTACGGCATCATTGGTGTCAAGGTCTGGGTCTACAAGGGTGACACGTTGGGTCGTAATGATCTGCCTGCCGCTGTTGAGCCCCGCGCTGAAGAAGAGCGTCGTCCACGTGGCCCACGCCGCGATGACCGTGGCGGTGCACGCCCTGGTTCTGACCGTCCTGCACCCCGTGGCGCTCGTCGTCCCGAAGGCAGCAATGCGGCACCCGCCGATGGCAGCGACAAGCCTTTAGGGGCTTCCGGTGCTGACGCCGATAAACCCACCGTTAAGCGCGTTCGCAAAGTCGCCGCGCCAGCTGCAGCAGCTGACGGTAAAGGAGAATAAATATGTTGCAACCCGCTCGCCGGAAATACCGCAAAGAGCAAAAGGGCCGTAACACTGGCATTGCGACACGAGGCAGCTCGGTCGCTTTCGGTGACTTCGGTCTGAAATGTACAGATCGCGGCCGTTTAACAGCTCGCCAGATCGAAGCGGCACGCCGTGCCATTTCGCGTCACGTGAAGCGTGGCGGTCGTATCTGGATTCGTGTGTTCCCTGACAAGCCAATTTCCCAAAAGCCTGCTGAAGTGCGTATGGGTAACGGTAAAGGTAACCCCGAGTACTACGTGGCTGAAATTCAGCCCGGTAAGATCGTGTTTGAAATCGTCGGTGTGCCCGAAGAGTTGGCCCGTGAAGCGTTTCGTTTGGCAGCTGCCAAGCTGCCTTTGCGTACCACTTTTGTGGCCCGCATGATTGGCCAGTAATCAGGAGCAAATGATATGAAAACTACTGACCTGCGCAAAAAAGACGTTGATGGTTTGAAGTCGGAAGTCAAAGCGCTGCAAAAAGCACACTTTGGCCTGCGTATGCAAAAAGCCACCCAACAACTCACCAACACAGCCACGATCCGCACTGCGCGTCGTGATATTGCCCGCGCCAAGACTATTCTTGTCGAGAAGCAAAGCGCTGACAAATCCGCCAAATAAGGAGCGATAAATGACGGAAGCTAAAAAATCCCTCAAGCGCACCTTGATTGGCAAGGTAGTCAGCGACAAGCGTGCCAAGACAGTGACCGTGCTGATTGAGCGCCGTGTTAAGCACGAGCTCTATGGCAAGATCGTTGGCAAGTCCAGCAAGTACCACGCCCATGACGAAAAGGGCGAGTACAAGATGGGCGACATGATTGAAATCACGGAAAGCCGTCCGATTTCCAAGACCAAGAACTGGGTTGCGACCCGCTTGGTGCAAAAGGCCATCGCAGTCTAAAGGGCAAGTCCTTTAGGCCGACAGCCTATCCCCTTAACGGCCCACAATTGTGGGCCGTTTGCATTTGTGCAAACGCATCCAAACACTATCCAGGAGAAACAGAACATGATCAAAGTAGGCGACGTGCTACCAGCAACCGTATTGATGGAATTTTCGGAAATCGAAGGCGACGGCTGTAGCTTGGGCCCCAATCCCGTTGACGTAGCAAAAGCCACAGCAGGCAAGACCATTGCGCTGTTCGCACTGCCCGGCGCATTTACTCCGACCTGTTCTGCAAAGCACGTTCCCGGCTATGTCGAAAACGCCGCTGCCTTTAAGGCTGCTGGAGTAGACGAAATTTGGTGTCTGAGCGTGAACGATGCCTTTGTTATGGGTGCTTGGGCCCGTGACCAAAAGACCGCAGGCAAGGTCCGCATGCTAGCCGACGGTAGTGCAGCCTTTGCACAAGCCACAGGCTTGACATTGGATCTCACCAGTAAAGGCATGGGCCTGCGCAGCAACCGCTATTCCATGTTGGTCAAGGATGGGACGGTCGTAGCGCTTAACAACGAAGGGCCCGGGAAGTTCGAAGTCAGCGATGCGGCAACCTTGCTTGCGCAAGCCAAAGCGTAAAGGGCTACAACACCGCTTTGAGATAATGAGCCCCAGCGATGGGGCTGAAATAGTAAGGTGGAATGTCAACAAAACCCAGCCCTTGGTATAGGGCTCGCGCTGCTTCCATGTCATCCAGTGTGTCTAACAAAATGCAGTCATAGGCAGCCAGACGGGCAGCCTCCAAGATGCTTTCGGCTAGCAAGCGCCCTAGCCGCATACCACGGTAGTTCGGGCGAACATACAGGCGCTTCATCTCGCAGGCATTCGGATAGTCCACAGTGTCCAAAGGACGCATGGCACAACAACCAGCCAGTTCGCCATCAACCGTAGCCAAAAGCAATGTTCCGCGTGGGGCCCCATACTCACCAGGCAGGTCAACAAGTTCAGCGTCGAAACCCTGAAACGAAAGGTCTACGTTCAACGCATTGGCATATTCCGTAAATAGCAGGCGTACGTTGGCAATTTCGGAAGCCGAACGCGGTGTATCGATACGCGCGCTTGCTGCGTGGTCCTGTTTGCCGTTGCCAATTGTGTTCAATTGGCCCATCGCACAAAGCCTACTACAACGCTACTGCACACCGCAAATACGATGGCTGCCAACAACCGAGAGCGGGTGTCATCGCGGGCGCTCTCAAAAGCCTCGTCTAAATGTTTGTCGCCGACGACCATGGCGGCTACCAGCTTCTCGTTCTTGCACAAACGATAAAAGGTCAGGGCTCCTAAATGCAGTAACACCAACCCGATGAGTATGTATTTGCCAACCGTGGTGTGGTAGTGCGTTGCTCTATCCACCCAAACACTGGCCGCCATTTTTGCAAGCGGCCCACTGGTCGAAATCTCATCGTCACTGAACAAGCCAGCAACGATCTGAAGCAACAAGAATACAAACATAGCTGTTACAGACAAGGAACCCAAGGGGTTGTGCCCGACCGATTTTTGGGCTGTACCGTGTCGATGTAAATAGCGCCATATGGTCCCAGGCCCGACGAGAAATGTGCTGAACCGAGACCAATGCCCACCTATAAAACCCCAGACAAGTCGAAACAACAGCAAACTCAGCGCGGAAAAACCAAATCGGAAATGCCAGTCCATTGCATCTCCGCCCGTCAAACCGCTCACCAAGAGGCCCGTAAAACACACCGCCAAACCCCAATGGAACAGCCTAGTTGGCAGATCCCATATTCTCACCTTGTATTTCAACAACATGTGTCTCCCGATGCATCCCCGTTAACAGAGTGGAATTCCAGACCGCCGGGGAATACCCTGACGACATAAGCTATCCTAAACCAGACACTCCCGCCTAAACTCTGCAAGCGCTAACACCCCACAACTCCCTTCAGGAAGTACTACCGCCATGTACAAAACCGCTTCCCTTGTTCTTGCATGCATCACCGCACTGGGCGCGGTTCCGGCATTTGCGCAATTCGCAAAACCTGAGGACGCGATCAAATACCGCCAAAGTGCCTTGTTTGTGATGCAGCAAAATTTTGGTCGCGTAGCGGCTATGGCAGCGGGTCGCACGCCGTTTGATGCCAAGGTGGCTGCCGAAAGCGCAGCTGTAGCGGAATATATGTCCAAACTACCGTGGGCAGGATTTGGGGAAGGCACGGACAAGGGACGCGACACCCGTGCAAAACCTGAAATATGGACAGACAAGGCCAAGTTCAACGACTACGCTAACAAAATGCAAATTGAAATGACCAAGTTCAGTGCCGCTGCCAAAACCGGGAGCTTGGACAATATAAAGGCAACCATGTCGGGCGTTGGCGGCGCGTGTAAAACCTGCCACGATGCCTTCCGCAAAGAATGACACTCAAAGGACACTAAACCACTATGGACCGCCGACACTTCAACGCCCGATCTGCAACTTGGATTGCATTACTGAGTGCTAGCGCCTGGCAACAGGCCTACGCACTGAGCTTGGCCGACATCAGCAACACAGACGCCACCAAAGGCCTTAAGGAGGCGCTAGAAAAAGGCGCTCAGTCAGCTATAGGCATCTTGGGCGCAGAAAATGGTTTTCTGGGCAACGAACGTGTGCGTATTAATTTACCAGGTGCATTGAATGATGCCGCCAACTTACTGCGCCGCTTTGGCCAAGGTGGCCGCATAGATGAATTGGTCACTGCAATGAACCGCGGCGCGGAAGCCGCTGTACCCCAGGCCAAAAGCCTGTTGAGCAACGCGGTTCAAACCATGAGCGTCAACGACGCCAAGGGAATATTGACCGGTGGCGATACATCCGTGACAGACTTTTTTGCAGCCAAGACTCGCCCAGCTTTGGCGATAACTTTTCTGCCAGTTGTGACGCGCGCAACCGACAAAGTGGGGTTGGCAGAAAAATACAACGAGTTTGCCGGTAAAGCAGCAGATATGGGGCTGATGAAGAAAGAAGACTCCAACATCCAACAATACGTTACGGGTAGAACCCTCGATGGTTTGTATCTCATGATTTCTGATGAAGAGAAGAAGATCCGCCAAAACCCGGTCGGCTACGGCAGCGCCATTTTGTCCAAGGTGTTTGGCGCGCTGAAGTGAAGGTGTTGATTTGGCGGTGGGTCACAGGGCTAGCGTTGGTGATCGCTCTTGCCGCATGTAGCCCCGCATTGAATTGGCGCAAAGTCGAGCTGGAAGATTTGGTGGTGCTGCTCCCCTGCAAGCCAGATCAGGCTGTACGAACCGTCCAATTGAGTTCATCACATGGCGGAATGCTGAGCGTCTCTATGGAAATGTCGGGTTGTGAAGCAGGCGGCGCACTCTATGCCATTAGTCACGTTCATGTTGCAGATCTAGACCACGCCGCGTCGACGCAAGCAGCATGGCGGCAGGCTACGCTGGCCAATTTGCAGGCAAGCTCTCCTAAGGTTTCGCAGCTGCAAATGGCAAACGCTTTTCCTGGGCAGTCGCGCAATGCGACAACCAACCGTGGGAGTTCGGCGGAAAGTGCGCCAAGTCGGGAATTCATTCTGGAAACGATGAACGCGAACCGTCCAGACGGTACGCCCGTTCAGGCGAAACTGGCTTGGTTGCGCAAGGGCCAAGACATCTACCATGTGGCAGTGTATGGCGACAAGCTAGACCAAGAAAAGACCGAACTGTTGTTTTCAGAACTACACCTGCAATAGGGGCACTGGGGCGGGGCGCGACCAGCGTTGGCAAAGGCGCCATAATCGATTCCAATATCCCATGAACACTGGAATTCTCATCATCGCCCACGCACCACTGGCCAGTGCATTGCGGGAGTGTGTGTTGCACGTCTATCCCGAAACGGCAAGCGGCGTTCTGGCACTGGATGTTCAGCCCAACGCGACACCTGACGAAACGCGTGGCGCAGCAGAGGCATTGTTGCAACAATTGGGTGCGCCCAACACGCTGGTGTTAACCGATGTGTTTGGTGCGACACCCTGCAACGTCGCGCAAAAAGTGGTGGATGGTGTGCACTCGAAACTGGTGGCGGGCGTTAACTTACCCATGCTGCTGCGCACCGTCAACTACCGCCATGAACCACTCGACATCCTGGTCGCACGTGCCTTGTCGGGCGGTGCCCAATGCATCATGCAAGTTGCTGTAACTGCGCCACAAAATCAGAACCGAAAGCCGCATGATCAAAACATCAACGACCATCAGCAATAAATTGGGCCTGCATGCCCGTGCGTCTGCCAAACTCACCAAACTCGCAGGTAGTTTCCCCTGCGAAGTGTGGATCGCCAAAGGCGAACGCCGCGTCAATGCAAAGAGCATCATGGGCGTCATGATGTTGGCTGCTGGCATGGGGTCAGAAGTAACGATAGACACCGAAGGTGACCGCGAGCAAGAAGCCATGGACGCGTTGCTGGCCATCATTGCTGACAAATTCGGCGAAGGCGAGTGAATATGGTCTCCGCGTTCAAACCCGTTGCGGTGCTGGCATGACCTTCGCCATCCACGGGCTCAACGTGTCCCGCGGCGTTGCCATAGGGCGCGCAGTGTTGGTGGCATCCAGCCGTATCGATGTTGCCCATTACTTTGTAAAAGCGAATGAGGTCGAGGCCGAGATCAATCGCGTGCGTATCGGACGCAATACGGTCATTGAAGAAATCCAGCGCCTGCAGGAAACGATTGCGCAAATGGGCCCCAAAGAGACGCCGCATGAGCTCGGTGCGTTGCTGGATGTACACCTGATGCTGCTGCAAGACGATGAGCTCGTCGGCGGTGTCAAGCGCTGGATCACCGAGCGCTTGTACAACGCCGAATGGGCATTGACCACGCAGCTTGAAATCATCGCCCGCCAGTTTGACGAGATGGAAGACGAATACCTGCGCGAACGCAAGGCCGACCTGGAGCAGATCGTCGAACGGGTATTGCGCGCCATGAAGGGTAAGGGTTCGCCTGTGGCCATAACCCCAAACCCACGCAGTGCCCGCAAGCCGTCCCAGCAGGACCTGTTGCTGGACGACACGGTCGACGTGCCGTTGATCTTGATCGCACATGACCTGTCACCCGCTGACATGCTGCAGTTCAAGCAAAGCGTGTTTGCTGGTTTCATCACCGATGTAGGTGGCAAGACGTCCCACACCGCCATCGTCGCACGCAGCATGGACATACCCGCCGTAGTGGGCGCGCGTCTGGCCAGCCAACTGGTGCGTCAGGACGATTGGGTCATCATCGACGGCGATGCGGGTGTCGTCATCGTCGACCCGTCTCCGATCATCTTGGCCGAATACGGTTTCAAGCAACGCCAACGCGAGTTGGAACGTGGCCGATTGCAGCGCCTGTTGCATACGCCATCCGTCACCCTCGATGGCGAGAAGGTGGAGTTGCTCGCCAACATTGAAATGCCGGAAGACGCGCTCAGTGCCGTTAAAGCCGGCGCCGTTGGTGTTGGCCTGTTCCGCAGCGAATTTTTGTTCATGGGCCGCCAGGGCCGCCTACCCGGTGAAGAAGAGCAGTACCAAGCCTATAAGCGCGCGGTCGACGGGATGAACGGTCTGCCAGTGACAATCCGCACCGTCGACGTTGGGGCCGACAAGCCCCTGGACGATACCGTGCACGACGCCGCCCACCTGAACCCCGCTTTGGGTCTACGCGCCATCCGTTGGAGCCTGGCCGACCCGGCCATGTTCCTGACGCAACTGCGCGCCATCTTGCGTGCCGCAGCGCATGGCAAGGTACACCTTTTGGTGCCCATGTTGGCCCATGCACGCGAGATACGCCAAACCCTGGCCCACTTG
>JBDTAG010000360.1:0-6276 GCA_039924745.1 Rhodoferax sp. | reverse complement strand
ACCGTAAAAGACCATGTGATTTTCGAGCGGCGCGAGGTGCTCACGCAAACTGGAACGCCCTATGGCGTGTTCACGCCCTATAAACGCGCTTGGTTGGCGCGGCTGGGCGATGTACCGCCTGCGCAGCACGTATGCGAATCCCATGCCGAGGTTTTGGAGGCGCGGCCAGCAGACTATAGGGGCAGCGTGCCCAGCCTTGAAGTCTTGGGTTTTGAAGAAACCAACCTCAAGGCCTTGGGCATAGCGTCAGGCGCCACCGGTGCCAGCAAGCTGGTCGAAGATTTTTGGGACCGGATGGACCGCTACGAAGAAACGCGCAACTTTCCGTCTGTCAAAGGACCTAGTTACTTGAGCGTCCACTTGCGTTTTGGTACGGTATCGATCCGGCAACTGGTGGGCTTGGCGTTGCAGCGCCAGTTGGATGGGAGTGCTGGCGCCGCAGTGTGGTTGAGCGAATTGATCTGGCGGGATTTTTACTTTCAGGTGCTGGCGAATTTTCCACACGTCGCACAGAACGCATTCAAGCCTGAGTACGATGGCATTGAGTGGGAACGAGGTGAACGTGCCCATACACTATTTGCAGCATGGTGTAAGGGCGCGACGGGCTATCCACTGGTCGATGCTGCCATGGCCCAGCTGAACCAGACGGGTTACATGCACAACCGTCTGCGCATGGTGACCGGTAGCTTTTTGGTCAAACATCTGGGGATTGACTGGCGTTGGGGCGAGCGCTATTTTGCGCAGGTACTGAACGACTTTGATTTGTCAGCCAACAACGGAGGTTGGCAATGGGTCAGCTCCAGCGGCTGTGATGCGCAGCCGTACTTTCGCATCTTCAACCCGATCAACCAAAGCGAAAAGTTTGACGCCCAAGGAAAGTTCATCAAACGCTATCTGCCGCAACTGAAGGACCTGAATGCAAAGCAAATCCATGCCCCATGGAAGCTGGGCGCTCTGGAGCTAGCGGCCGCGGGGATAGATTTAGGAGGCAACTACCCCCGTCCTATCGTAGACCACGCCGAAGCGCGTGCGTTGACGTTGCAACGCTACGCGGTCGTCCGTAAGACGGCTTAAACCTCGACGGTCTTGGCGCAGTAGCTGCGCACCAAACCGAGCAGTTCTTCTTCGGAGTAAGGCTTGCCAAGGTAGTGATCCACACCCAATTCCTTGGCGTGTTCGCGGTGTTTACCGGCGATACGTGAAGTGATCATGATGATAGGCAAATCACGCAGCTTGGCATCACCTCGAATGTTACGTGCCAAGTCGAAGCCATCCATTCGGGGCATCTCAATGTCGGACAACACCACGGTTGGTTTTTCTTCCTGGAGTTTTTCCAGCGCATCCAAACCGTCCGAAGCCAAGGCCACGCGGTAGCCTTCACGTTTGAGCAGCCGCTGCGTCACACGGCGTACGGTAATGGAATCATCAACCACCAAGATCAGCGGCACATGGTTGACTGCACCAACCAGCGTCTGCACTGGCGCTGCAGTGCCACCTGCGCTCGCAACAGATGCAGCCGCAACAGAATTGTGCAATGTGCGAGCCTGTTCACCATACACAGCAGCCAGCGCCACTGGGTTGTAAATCAACGCCACGGCGCCAGAGGCCAGCACGGACACGCCGGCTAGACCTGGCAACTGCGCCAACTGTGGACCCAAGTTTTTGACCACAACTTCTCGGTTACCCAAGATTTCGTCTACGTGCAGAGCGAGGCGCTGACCCGCGCTTCGGAACACGGCTACGGAGCGCGTCTTGGTCTGTGGCTCTGTACTGTGTGCGGACACCTGCAACAGTGCACCAGCCCAGAAGAACGGCAGCATCTGCCCCGCCATGTCAAAACCGTCCTGCTTGTAAGCCTGCTCCAGCACAGCGGCTGGGGTGCGCAAAACAGTTTCGACCAAGCCAGACGGAACACCGATCGTGAACTCACCGACGCGCAACATCACAACCTGCGTGACCGCAGTGGTCAGTGGCAGCACAACTTTGAATGTCGTACCGCGACCTTGTCCTGTCGTTGTTTCAATGCGCCCGCCCAAAGCATTTACTTCAGAGCGCACGACGTCCATACCGATGCCGCGACCCGACAATTCAGTTACTTGATCCGCAGTCGAGAAGCCAGGCGTAAAAATCAGATTGGCAGCGTCACCATCGCTCAAGGTTTCGTCTTTAGCCAGCACGCCATTGGCGATGGCTTTGGCACGGATCTTGTCCAAGTGCAATCCACCGCCATCGTCACTGAAGCCGACGGACACATCGTTACTTTCTTGGTTCACGTGAATGGTGATGGTGCCAGCTGGTGCTTTACCTGCTGCTACACGATCGGCAGCGCTTTCGATTCCGTGCGCCACAGAATTACGCAGCATGTGCTCAAACGCAGGGCCCATGCGGTCCAAGACGCCACGGTCCATTTCAATGGAGCCGCCAGTTATGTCCAACTTGACCTGCTTGCCCGAATCCTTGGCAGCCTGGCGGACCACGCCGTATAGACGATCCGAAATGCTTTCAAATTCGACCATGCGCGTGCGCAAGAGATCACGTTGCAGTTCACGTGCTTGACGGCCTTGGGCAATCAAATCGTCTTCAGCACCCTCAATCGAACGCTGCAAATTGCGTTGCACGGTAGCCACGTCGTGTACGGACTCTGCCATCATCCGCGTCAACTCTTGCACACGGGTGAATCGGTCGAATTCCAATGGATCGAACGCCTGCGCCGAGTCTTTGGTCTGGGCCAAACGCGACTGCATTTGCGACTCGGATTGCAACTCCACGTCGCGCAACTGGTTGCGCAAGCGTTCCAAGTTTCCGGTCAAGTCGGTCAGAGAAGAACGCAATTGGGTCAGCCGGGACTCCATGCGGGCGCGGGAAATCATCACCTCGCCAGCCTGGTTGACCAGACGGTCCAACAATTGCGAGCGCACTCGAACAGAATGCTGGGCTGTTTGACGCACAGGCGTCACTGCGGCCAGTCCACGCGGCGCCACGCGAACCGGTGTAGCACGAACAACAGGTGTTTCACCAGGTGCGACAGCAAGCGCTTCGGTTAGTACAGGCGCTTCTTCTTCCAGCGCAACAGGGGCTGCACCCAAGGCACTAAACGTTGCCTGCAATGCATCGAAGCGCGTCAGCAAAGGCTCTAATTGCACCTGTTGGATCTGTTCGGTGCCGATCTGCTCAATGCTCGACTCCATGCGGTGAGACATTTCACCCAAACGCATGGCGCCGGCCAAACGGGCACTGCCTTTGAGGGTGTGCAGTACGCGCAACACCTCATTACGGGCCTTGAGGTTGTCAGGCGTTGAGACCCACTGACGCAACGCTGTACCCAACTGCGGCATCAGTTCAATGCCTTCCTCCTCGAAGATCGGGAACAGATCTTCGTCAAGGTTGTCACGTGCATCTATCTCATCGTCGTCTTCCGCCTGCGCGATGTTCAGTGGCGCAGCCACAACTGCCAGTGGTGCTGGCACATGGATAGGCGCCGCTACTACTGGAGCAGGAATAACAGGAACCTCTGCTTCGGCAACTTCAACCGGGGCAGGCTCCGATAGGGAGTGCATGCCGGTGTCGTGAGCGGCTGGCAGATCCAGCTCTTCATCCAAAGCATCAACACGTGAATCGATGGTGGGAGCTGGGAACTCTGTATTGATAATGGCTTGCAAGGCGGCCAGCACAGCAGCATCTGACTCCTTCAGGAATCCGGCTGCGAATTGGTGCAAAAGTCGACGAATATCTTCGGCCGCACTGTTGAAAACGCTAGCTTGTTCAGAAGAACCTTGGAGGTGCAATTGAACATGCTGCAACGCCTGCTCTAACGCACGCGCCATTTCGGACAAGGCAACGAAACCAACTGTTGCAGAACTTCCCAACAAAGAATGGGCTAAGGACACCAACGAGTCCGGCAGTGGACGTTGCAACTCCAGAGCCCATTCACTGAGCTCCACTTGCAGACGGCGCGACCATTCATCGGCTTCATTGAGATACACGTTGTACAACGGAATACTCAGACGCAGGTGGCCTATCACCTTCACTTGTTCGTCAACGTCATCCACAACGTGGACTGCCTCCTCGACAACTACCGCCGAGTGTTCTTCTGGCAGGGCGAGTTCAAGCTCGTCCATTGGGGCTTCCAGCACCGGCGCCTCGTGGATGGCCGCATGCTCTGAAACAAGTGCTTCCTCAACATCCAAAGGCACACTGAAAGTGGCCTCTTCCGTGACTTCAGGTACTACCTCCGATTCCAAAATATGTTCTGTAGATACATGCTCTGGTTTTGCGGGGTTAGCTATTTCTCCAAAATCAAAATCTCCAAAATCGACCTCGGTAACCTCCGTTGAGCCCTGGTAAGCCTTCTCAGGTTCATGTTTGCCGTCGCTGGAAAAGGCCTGTGTACTTTCAAAGCCAAATGTTTGCGTGTATGCAAAGTCGGGAAATGGTTCATGCTGGACCGGTGCTGCGGATTCGGGCTCCACTGGCACTTCAACAGCAGTCTGCGGCTCCGGCGAAGCGATTGCCGGCACCTCTTGCGTCACCACTTCGACTACCTCTGGCAATGGCGCCACTGGTTGCGGTGCTTGCGCCAATGGTGTGACCAATGGAATCCAGACACCGTTCAATCGCAGCGAATCTGAGGATTTACGGAAGTCCTGCGCATTCCAGGCACCATCGGTATGGCCAGCAATATCATCAACCCACCTGTTGAAGGCATGCATGGCAGTGCTGGCTGCAGTAATCAAATCTTCGCTTGCTGGACGCTGTTCGGCGAGCCAATTGTTGAACAACTGCTCGAACGACCATGCGGCCTCTCCAAACTCGTTCAGCCCGACCATGCGGGAACTGCCCTTGAGTGTATGGAATGCGCGGCGCAGCGTGGTTTGGTCTGCCAAATTGGACGGGTCTGATTTCAGGGCATCGATCGCAGCCAAGCCGTTTTGGACAACTTCACGCGCTTCTTCCAAGAAGATATCGATCAACTCAGCTTCATCATCGGACAAGTCTTCTGCGGGTTGCGCTGCAGATTTAACAGGCGTTTGTGCTGACGTGGGAGTGGGCTGCACTACCGCTTGGGCAACGACCAAAGTTTGAGTCGTGTCGAATGCTGAATCGGCTACGGGTGCTATCGGTTGGGCAATTTCCGGCTGCGCCACTGGTGCTGGAATTACCTCCTCTTCAGGCGCACGTTCGCGTCCCATCAGAGGCTTAAATTCACCCAGCTCTTCGTCATAAACAAATAGCTTTTTCGCCAATGCACGCTGGTAGCTCAGCATGTCAATCAGGAAGCCCATGGCACCCAAACTATTGCCCAACTTTTCGAAGATGCCACGACGCGCAGTAGCTTCGTCGATATCGTCCACCAAGAATTGCTCTACGCTGGAACGCATACGTAACGCGGCCAGCGAGGGCTGATCCAGACCAAGAACCGAAAACACTCCACGCATCTGCGCCAATTGGCTTGGCACTTCACGCAAAGGTGCTTTGTCTTGCGGATTTCTGAAGAATTGGTCTAGCGACTTTTCTACTTCTGCAAGCGTGGTGCGCAGTTCATCGACCACACTGCCCATCGTCTGGCGGTCGCTGACACGGCGGTACAGCTCTTCCATCCAGACTTCGAGAGGTTCCGGTTGACCACCGGCACATACCTGCTCCAAACGTACGGCTAGCCGGGCACTGCGCTCGGCCATATTGGATTCGGTGGGATCTAGGTCGTCATATGCTGCTTCCAGGTACAAGATAGCAGTCGCAACCTCCATCGCAACGGGCGCTACTGGAGCAGCGCCGGAACGCACAGTGGTGTCAATCGCGCGAACCAATGCCTTGCCAAGCTCGCCGCTCTCGGGATGTAACTTAACCACCGATTCGGCAACGACGCCAAACTGTTCGGCAACAACCTTCAAACGATTGGTATCACCACCGGCTAAAGCAGACCAGGTTTCCGCTGCAGTTGCAATGCGCTTACGTGCCAACACCATCAGAGCGGGATCGAAGCGTCCAAATTGCTCGGTTTCATATTCAACTGGTTTGCTACGCTCCAGCCCATACGTCGATCGAACTGCCCTCAGTGCGTGCGCGCTTTGATCCGGTTGAGGGATCGAAAGCGAGCAAAAGAACACGAGATCGTGTGCCAGTCGATCCGATATGGCCATATCTCCGCGTGATAAAGACGTATATTGGCGCAAAACACGCGAAGCAGCACGCTTCGTGTACACATCATCAGGGCATATGCCCAAAGCTATGGCTTCAAAAAAAGCCGCGCAAATAGCCCAAAATGTCCGCGGTTCA
>JBDTAG010000359.1:0-2557 GCA_039924745.1 Rhodoferax sp. | reverse complement strand
CCTTCTACAAACGAAAGCCACGAATGCGACGGACCAGGTCCACCGTGAATCCAAAAAAAACCACCGCCCATGCGCAGAGCGCGATGTACAAAAAGATAGGCGGCACGAAGGCCAAAAAATCAAGCCCCATCGCTGCACTCATGCGGTCCGTGCTCACCGCAAACATGCCCAACGGGAACACTGCACCCCAATACAGCGGGTCGTATTTCAGTGGGAACCGCTTGTACACATGCCGCCACAAGGCCAGTATGACTAGCATGGGTATCCACCACGTGCCAGTGGCCCAATAGAAGATCGTGAACCCTTTGATGAACGGCAACAATGAGACGAGAAAGGGTGCGTCGGGCGCGTTGATGATGAGCAGTGACCCTGCCAAAGTCGAGATCGCCATGGCGCCCATGTTGATCCAATACGGCGGCGACAGATCACTCGGAGAGAGTGGAAAGAAGGTGTAGCGGTAGAAGATCAGCGACATCATCCAGATGTACAACATACCGCCCCACAGCCACATCGACAGCGCCAGAAAGTTCAATTCCAGCTTGCCCGGCTGGCCGACGTGGGCCGCAAGCAAAGCGCTGAGGACCGCAATCGACTGCGTCGCCACTACCGCGAGCAACCAAGCGCCACTGATCCCTTTGTCCAGAGTAGGTTTCTGCGCCTTGACCGTGAAACCCGCAAATATGGTGTAGGTCAACCCAACCCACAGCAACAACCCCACGATCCACAGCACAGCGCCCACAAGATAGTTGGCCGTCAACAGCACGAACTGATTGCCCAAAATGCAGGTTGCGGCAACCACGGTGAAGAACCCAGGACCGCGCAGATGGTCGATCATGTCGCCAAAGAAACGGCGCGGGTAACGGACCATACGCAAGCCCGACAACCACCAGAGCACCGTATAGAACACGGTATTGAGCAGGAACAAAGCCTTGGCAACCAAGGGCATGCCAAGCAGGTGGGCGGCAAGCGAAACGATGCCTGTCGCCATGACCATACCGAAATAGGCGGGCGACAACCCTGCCAGCTGATTGAGCGCGTCCTTCCCCGCTGATTCAGGTTGTACCGACAGGGCGGATTTTTGTGTGGCGTCCATCGTCACCAGTGTCTACGGGGCTTCAGGCGATGTCCAGCGCCATCGGCCACATGTCTGCGCTGGATCAAACGCTATCGTCGGGGATAATCCTGCCCACATGGCACTTATCACTTTACTCGACGCCCAGCTGGCATTTGGGCACGTCCCTCTTCTCGACCACGCTGATTTTTCACTCGAAACGCAGGAGCGCGTCGGCCTGATTGGCCGCAACGGCGCTGGCAAATCCTCCATGCTCAAAATTTTGGGCGGCATGGACAAACCCGACGATGGCACGGTGCAGGTGCAAAGCGGCATCCGCACCGCCTACGTCGCGCAAGAGCCCATTCTGGATGCAGATGCTACGGTTTTTGTAGCTGTTCGCGCAGGTTTGGAGAGGGTCATCGGCCTGATTGAGGAATACTGCTTGGGCCACGGCGACCTGGACGCCATGCAAAGCGAGATCGAAACGCTGGACGGTTGGAACTGGGAGCAGCGGGTGAACGAAACCCTGCAGCGCCTGCACCTGAACCCGGATGCGATTGTCAGCACGCTCTCTGGAGGCACCAAAAAGCGCGTGGCGCTGGCGCAGGCGCTGGTGGCACAACCCGACGTGCTGCTGCTGGACGAGCCCACCAATCACCTGGACCTCGACTCCATCGAATGGCTGGAAGGCCTGCTGGTGGACTTCAAAGGCTCCATCATCACCATCACCCACGACCGCTCCTTCTTGGACAACGTGGCCACGCGCATCGTCGAGCTGGACCGCGGCAAGCTGCTGTCCTACCCCGGCAACTTTGCGGCTTATTTACTGCAGAAGGAAGAGCAACTGGCGCAAGAGGCGGTCATCAACGCCAAGGCCGACAAACTGTTGGCGCTGGAAGAAGTGTGGATTCGCAAGGGCGTAGAAGCCCGCCGCACCCGCGCCACCGCGCGCATCGTACGCCTGGGCGACCTGCGCGCCAAACACGCTGCGCGCCGTGACGTGGTGGGCAGCGTGAACATGGACGTGAGCACCGGTGACAAGAGCGGCAAGCTGGTAGCCGAGCTGACGCATGTGAGCAAAACATTTGGCGACCGCAAGATCGTGGACGACTTCAGCGCCACGATTTTGCGTGGCGACAAGATCGGTCTGCTCGGCCCCAACGGCGCTGGCAAGACCACGCTACTCAAACTCATTTTGGGCGACTACCAAGCCGACCCGGCGCCTGCCAATTCTCCAGCGCCCGAACCCGGCCACAGCCCGTGGGGCACGGTGCGCCAAGGCGCCAACATCACCGTCGCCTACTTCGACCAAATGCGCAACGCGCTAGACCTGGACGCCACGCTAGAAGACTTCATCAGCCCCGGCTCCGAGTGGATCGAGATTGGCAACCAAAAGAAGCACCGCAAGAGCTACTTGGGCGACTTTTTGTTCTCGCCCGCCCGCGCGATGTCGCCGGTACGCTCCTTGAGCGGTGGTGAGCGCAACCGCCTGCTGCTGGCCCG
>JBDTAG010000358.1:0-4608 GCA_039924745.1 Rhodoferax sp. | reverse complement strand
CCGCGCCGCGCTGGCCCGCCTGCCGGTGATCCGCAAGCACGAGCTGCAAGAGCGCCAACAGGCAGCGCGTCAACGTGCGGCGGGTGCAGTAGCCCCGGGTAACGTGTTTGGCGGCTTCAGCGCTCTGGGCTTTGGCGCTGCCATGGCAAGGGTCTACGCAAGCCCCGGCCCGATCTACGAGCCCGAAGGCACAGCGTCCGACTACTGGCGCATGGCGCGGGCCATCTACGCGGCTGGCTTTCGGCCCGGCGAGCTGATCCACAACTGCTTCAGTTACCACTTTGTGCCTGCGGGCAGCATGATGGAAACCGGCGCGCACGCCATGGGCTGCACGGTGTTCCCCGGTGGTACGGGCCAGACCGAACAGCAGGTGCAGGCCATGCACGACCTGCAACCGGCGGGCTATATCGGCACGCCGAGCTTCTTGAAAATCATTGTCGAAAAGGCCGCCGAGATGGGCGTGGCCTTGCCCAGCGTAAAGAAGGCGATGTTCAGCGCAGAGGCCTTTCCGCCGAGCCTGCGCGACTGGTTTTTGGCACGCGGCATCGACGGCTACCAGTGCTATGCGTCCGCCGACTTGGGCCTGATTGCCTACGAGACGTCGTCGCGCGAAGGCTTGGTGCTGGACGAAGGCGTCATCGTCGAGATCGTGCGCCCCGGCACCGGTGACCCGGTGGCAGAGGGCGAGGTCGGTGAGTTGGTGGTCACTACGCTCAACCCCAGCTACCCGTTGATACGCTTTGGCACGGGTGATTTGTCGGCCGTGTTGCCCGGCACCTGCCCCACGGGCCGTACCAACGCGCGCATCAAAGGTTGGATGGGTCGGGCCGACCAAACCACCAAAGTGCGTGGCATGTTCGTGCACCCCAAGCAAATCAACGACGTGGTCAAGCGCTTTGCCGAGCTGGGTCGCGCGCGCCTGGTGGTGACCGGTGAAATGGCCAACGACGCCATGACCTTGAAAGTTGAAGTAGCAGGCAACCCCCATGGCTTGTCCGATCGCATTGGCGACGCCATCCGTGAGGTGACCAAACTGCGTGGCCAGGTTGAGATGGTGCCGCCTGGCAGCCTGCCAAACGACGGCAAGATTATTGAGGACGCACGCAGTTACCGTTAGTTGGGGGCAGCGACCCGCAAAGCGGTGGAGCGTGGGGGTCATTTACACGCCCCAGAGGATCTCTTCGTTGGCCGCTTGGCAGCGCTTGATCATGTCGATGAAGGGCACGGCGCGCTGGCGCAGCGATACGGTGTCAGAGCGGGGTGCTTTATCTCCGGCGGCCTTGGCGTCTTGCAGGCGCTTTGCTTGGGCGGCGTCGTCTTCTGCAATGGCATGCTCCAATGCGCTGACAGCGGCTGGCATATCGGCTGGCAGCAAGATACCCTTGGCCAACGACCCGGCGTCGCCCTTGCCTATGAGTTGCAGAACCTGACGCCCATTGGGCTCCAGCATGATGAGATCACCGGTGACTTTTGATTTGAATTTGTATAGCATGGGTCTGAGTATGAACCACCCTTACACAACACACTGTATTCAGGAGCACCGACTTGGCTAATTTACACATTCGACGCGAACATGCCTTGACGTTGGCCGCCGCACGCAAAATCGCCCGGGCCTGGATCGCTGAGGTAGAAAGCGAATTTGGCATGGCGTGCACCTATACCGAGGGTGCCAAAGAAGACCGCGTCCATTTCACGCGCACCGGTGTGAATGGCGAACTGGTCGTGACTGCAGACCATTTTGATCTGGATGCCAAGCTGGGGTTTTTGTTGGGCGCCTTCAAAGGCAAGATCGAAGCGGAGATCGTCAAGAACCTGGATGATTTGTTGGCACCCAAGGCGGCTGCAAAGAAAACAAGCAAAGCGCACAAACCCAAAGCGCCCTAAGGAGAACACAAAATAAGCGCCGCAAGGCGCTCTTTTTTTGATAGCTACTTATGCAGCATGCACGAGGGCTGGAGCCCGATTTAGCTTAAAGATTCGATCAAATCCACATACTGTTGCATAGCGTCCTTGTTACTCACGCCTTTGACGCTGTTCCAAGCGTCCCATTTGGCGCGGCCTACCATGTCCACAAAGCCGGGTTTCTTCTCGGTGTTGTCGCCCACGCTAGCCTGCTTGAACAGCGCGTAGATTTTTAGCAGGGTGGTGTTGTCAGGGCGCTCGCTCAGGTTCTTGGAATTGGCGACAGCAGCTTCGAATTGTTTTTTCAGATCGGCCATGGGGTGCTCCGGTAAGGTTGGTTTCTACGCAAGAATAATAGTACAGCGTGGGAGCCCTAACTAGCCAGCTCGGTCTGTGCCATCTCGACATCCAGATGCTGTGAGGCATCCAGCGCTTTCATGGCGGCTGCCTGCTCGTAATACTGGGTCGCCTCGGCCATGCGTTTGTCGCCTTCCAGAATCACCAGCGCATTGGCATATTCGATCTTGGCGATGGCCGATTGGGGGTTCAAGCGCAGCGCCTGTTCAAACAAATTGAGGCTGGTCTCTTTCTTGGCGCCGTAGGTCATATTGGCGATCAGCGTGCCGACTTTGTCAATGACTTCGGCGTGAAAGGCCCCCAGCGCGACATAGGCATCCGCATGCTTGGGTTGCAGGCGTATGACAGACTCCAGCGCCGATTTGACCTTGCCACCCACGCCCTGTGCCAAGGCCTTGGCGACACTAATGCCCTGGCTGTAGCGCCCCAGCGCATACGCATGCCAGTAAAAGGCATTGACATTGTCTGGCTCCGCTGCGGCCAGTTCGGCGGCCCGGTCGGCTACCAACATAAACAGGCGCTGGCGGTTTTTTTCGCGTGGCTCAAGATAGTGGGCATACACACTGGTAGCCTTGTTGGCGACATTGGCGCCAGCTGGGCCCGCTTGCAATCCGGCCTCGGCAGCCTCCTCGAACGCTCCGCTGTGGAACAGCGCCCAAGCGTCTAATACGGCACGATCTTTTGGCAAAGCTTCTAGGTCACCGGCGTGCAATTTGTTCCAGTGTTTTTTGACGCGGGCGGCGTCAAAGGGGTAGTCACCGCTATGGCTAAAGGCGGTCCATGGGGCCATGCTGTGTCTCCTGGGTGTGTCGGTGTTTTTTCTGCGGCATGGTGCGCGCAGTCGACACTTTCTTTTGTGTTCTGCTGATCTTATGCGGGTTAGGCTCCGGTAGGGGTGGTGTAAGCCCCTACAAGCTTCATTAAATGGGTGCGCTGCTCGGCTTCGAGATACGGAATCAGCAGGTTCAGCACATGGTGGGCGCCCCGCATCAACGCTGCTTGGGCACTTTCGGGTTCCAGCGCATTGCGCGGGTCTTTAACGTATTCAAAGCTTAGCCAGTAGGTCAGCACGACCACCATGCTGGTGGCAGTTGGCTCCATCTCGCGGGAATCCATTTGTACGGCACCCGAGCGGCTCATGCTGTCCAACATGGCCCGTACAGATCGGGTTTTGTTCTTGAGGACCCACTGAAAATGCGTTTCCAAGCGGCGGTTCTTGCTCAGCAAATCGTTCAGGTCGCGGTACAAAAAACGGTATTGCCAGATCAGCTCAAACAGCGTGTGCATGAAGAACCAGGCGTCTTCTACATCGCGCACACTGTCGCTGGCGTTGAGCAGCTCGTTGAGCGCCTTTTCATAGCGGTCAAACAGGCAGTTGATCAACTCGTCTTTGGCCGGGTAGTGGTAGTACAGGTTGCCGGGGCTGATGCCCAGTTCGGCCGAAATCAGCGTTGTCGAGACATTGGGTTCGCCAAAGCGGTTAAACAGCTCCAGCGTGACTTCCAGAATGCGTTCTGCGGTGCGGCGGGGAGCTTTTTTGACCATGTGGCGATGTACTCCGTGTGCGGCTCAGTGGGTGGTACGGCGGGAGGCCGTTGCGACGGTTTCACCCAGATCATCCATGACCTCTTGCAGCGTGGCAATGGCCCGACCGATGCGGGTAGGCGCCTTGGGCGGTGCAGACAGATGGCGTTTGGGATCGTCCAGCGCTTCGTGGTTCAGGCTGATGCCGTGGCGTGCCAACTTGGCAGATAGGCCGGTTTTGCGTGAACGCAGCATCTGGCGGGTTTGTTGGTAAGCATGCTCGGCCAATTGGCGGCGCTGGGCGTAGCTGAAGGTGTTGGCCAGATACAGCTCAGGGTCGCGGTGGTCGGGCTCAAACAGGATGATGTCGGTATCAGGGTAGGCGCGGTCGTAGTGTTTCATGCCCAGCTCCATACGGGAGTGGATCATGGAGCGAAAGGTCTGGCTCAACACCGCGGGCAGTCCACCATCGATGATGCGCGGAATTTCGCGTTTGTGCACAGGGATGCCGCGTTGCATGACCTTGGCCACTTGCGGTGCGGTCGCGTCGAACGGTACCAGTGGGTTCAGGCAGATCAGCAAATCAACGCCGTCGTCCAGCGCGACCGATGCGTGCATGGTCTTTTTCAACGCACCGTCCACATAGTATTGGTCGTCAATCTCTACGGGTGGGAACAAACCGGGTAGGGCGGAGCTGGCCTGCACGGCTTGCGAGATCGGTACATGGTCCCAACCGGGGCGGCCAAAGGGCGCCGCCTCGCCGCTGTCCAGGTTGGTGGCGACCAGCGTGAGCTTGGTTTTGAGCTGGCGAAAATCGTTGGTCCG
>JBDTAG010000357.1:0-6289 GCA_039924745.1 Rhodoferax sp. | reverse complement strand
ATCAATCACGGTTAAAAAAACTGGCGCCAGAAGCCCTGCTGCCAATCCTAGGGCGGCAAAAACGGTGGTGGATACGCCAGAATGGATTTTGAACTGGGGCATCTGGTAGACCGGTGAGGCGCCCCAGATGGCGCCGACAACAATGTTGGCGGCCACCGCGGAAACAATCAACGGCCCAAGGCTTTCGATTGCGACCGATCCGAGCACAATCTCGGAAATGAAAACGGCACCCGCAATCGGTGCGTTGTAGGCGGTCGCTACACCGGCCGCAGCACCGCATGCCACCAACAAGCGCCGCCGGGGCTCCGGCAAATCACACCACCGTCCTGCAATTGAGCCGGTTAGCGCAGCGAGTTGCACCATGGATCCCTCGCGGCCGATGGCACCACCGCTGACCACAGAAGCAAAAGACGAGAGTGCGCGCAAACAGGATAGACGGACCCCCAGGTTGCCGTCACCCAGCATGATGGCTTCCATGTAGTCGCCACCCTTTTTGTTCCCGCCAGGGACTTTTCGCGAGCCAAGCAACAGCCCGCCAGCTATCAGTCCCCCCAATGCCGGGATCAACAGTCTGTGCCACCAGTCGAGATGAGTGGCGATCTGCACTAGCCCATCAGAACGCCCGTACATCCATTGTTCGGCGGCCAGAATCAGACTGCGAAACCCCATGGTGGCAAACGCGCCTGATATGCCCACGGCTGCCGCCAGCAGGAGCATGCGCTGCCAGTCCGATAGCCGGGCATGGCGTAGAAAAAAAATGCGAAGGGATTGCCCGATCATGTGAAGAAATGGACTGTAGCGGCCTCAGAAAAGACCAGAGGCAATATTGATGGTCAAGGCAACTAGCGTTGTGTTGAAAAAGAAGGCCAACACACAGTGAAGGGTCCCCGTCCGGCGCATCTTTCTGCTGGTAAAGCTTACGTCTGCGGTTTGCCCGGATGTACCGATCACGCAAGAAAAATACAAAAAGTCGCCATAGTCAGGTGTGTGGCATCCGGGAAAATCCAAACCTCCGTGTCCAGGGCCGCCGTTGATTTCTGCCACGTAGAAGTCATGTGCATAGTGCAGCGCGAACATAACCTGCGTGAACGCCCAAGACGTGGCAATGGTCAGCGCCGCCAACGCGATGTGGGCATAGCGAATCTGCCCTTTCATTTCTTTCACAACGCCAAGCTCGGCAACAATGGCGCCGATACACGCCAGGGCGGAGAAAACCACCAAAGTCAATACCAGGGTACGCCCCTCATCGTATTGCAAAGCCCGGGACTTCATCCTTTCGTGGTTCGACCAAAACATCATTTTGGCTGCGATCAACAGATACAGGATAGCCCCGATATTCCAGCTGACGATAGCCTTGGTAATCGGCTGCTGGGCCAAATCCAAAGGCATCAGGTAAAAAGTGGCAACTGCAATGGCAACGCAGGCCAGTAACCGCGGGCGCGCCAAAAGCATGCGAATGGCCAGCGGTTTGCGCTTTACGGGTTGGGAGGGTGTGGTGTCGCTCATGGGGTTGGGTGGTGGTTGAGCGCCCATTATTGCCGCTGTGAATCCACTCACGTCCGCCGTATGATGGCTGTCTTCCAGCGACAAGGTCAAAACTATGCCAACGTCACCGAAGATCACTGTCCCGGTCGCTGCCAAACGGGCGCCGAAGAAGACAGCCGCATCTGCATCCAAACCGTTCCTGCGCTTCCACCACTCAAATGCGCTCAGAGCAAAAACACTCCAAGTGCTAGACGCACTTGAGTGCGCCGATAAGCCGACTGATCACTCCACTCAGTTGATAGAACTGATCCTTGCGCTGACAGACTGTGG
The DNA here is from genome assembly GCA_039924745.1 of Rhodoferax sp. GTDB lineage: Bacteria > Pseudomonadota > Gammaproteobacteria > Burkholderiales > Burkholderiaceae_C > Allorhodoferax. Next base: position 4,474 of record JBDTAG010000357.1, on the reverse strand, counting down.
AATGGATCAATACTTCTTGCAGTCGCTGAAGGCCACAAAGGCCAACTTCTTGGTTCAGCAGTCTGCCGCATTGGGGCTTAGTGGCGTACAGAAGTTAATGGGTACCGTCATTCGCAGCATGATCGGACGTATGGATGACAAGCAATTGCTTTCAGTAGGTGGTTCCATTCGCCAGTTCATGGTGTGAGCTGCTTTCGCCTTCCAAGATGGCGCCGCAGCGCGGACATGCGTCGTGTCGGTGGGTCTATCATTTGCATCCAAGAGTTTAGTAAAGAGGTGTATCGATGCAGTTAACGGGAATGTGCAATCCATGAGCGGCCCTGCAACCGCTGCGTTCTCGTTCGCGCCCTTGGGGGCCGTCTACTTGGCTGCTATGGCTTTGCGCGAAGCCCGTGAGATGGGCCGTGAATACCAAGACGTGTTGGCCGACATGCAAAGTCGCGCAGACGGTCTTGCCTGCGCCCAACGCGAATCCCGCAAGGCCCAGTTTGCGCAATTGGCAGCGACCCGGCAGCAATGCGCCCACCTGGAAACCCAACTGGCCCGCCTACAACGCATGGCATCCAGCATGGGTTTGGCCGAAGGCGGTGCACCCGAGCAAGTCGCGTTGCTGGTTGGGGCGGGGCCATCCGGTGCTAACCCGCAAGCATGGCAAGAGCATTTGCAGGCCTTGGCCGTATCGGTCGCCGAGCTGAAGCGTGCGATTGCTTCAGTGCCCGTCGCTGCGGCTCACTCGCTACAAGATGCCGCCCCCGACAACAACCGGTCAGCTTTGGATGACGCACTGCATGTCTACATGGCGCAGCGCCGCCTGCATGCGCAACTCGACGACCAACACGCAGAGCCGATCCGGTTGATGGTCGCCCGTTTGCTGGGGCGCTTGGAATTAGACGATGGCGAATCCGTGCCGAGCGACCTGGACGCACTCGGCCAATCGATTGCATTGTCACCCACGCTGGAGCGAGCCGAAGCCCTGTCGTTGGAGTTGCGTCTGCGCATTCAACACCATGGCGAACAGCGTGCCGCCCAACGTGCAGATGCGGCGCAGGCCAGTGCGTGGCTGGAGACGCTGGGAGACGATACGCCCGATGCGTTGCGTGCCTTGCTGGACGACGTGTTGGCTGGCCAACACCTGTCGCCGCAAACCCGTGCCCTATCCGTCGATACATTGGCTGCCGTTGCAGACATGCGCAAAAAGCTGGAAGAAGAGGCCGCGGCGCAGGTGTTGGAGCAATCGCTACGCGACCTGGGCTACGCGGTAGACGGCGTCGAGAACACTTTTTTTGTCGAAGGCGGCATGGCCCACTTCCAGCGCCAGGGCTGGGGTGAATACTTTGTGCGCGTGCGCGTCGGCGTGCAAGACAAGACGCTGAATTTCAATGTGGTGCGGGCCAAGGGCGCGCAAGAGACCGCCGAACGCAAGCGACTCGATTATCTGGCGGAGGACCGATGGTGCTCCGAATTCCCTAAGCTTCTCGAAACCTTGGCCGCACGCGGCATCCAGTTGGACGTCAAGCGCTTGCTGGGTGCGGGCGAGCTGCCGGTGCAGGCGGTCGACCCCGCTACCGTACCCTCCGCGCAGACTGAATACAGTCAACATTCGCGCGACAAGTTGCGTGAAATGAAACCCTGACACCGAAGTAAAAGAAAGTCGTCTATGGAGTTAACGCCCCGCTGGATTCAAGACCTGGAGCGCCTGCTGCCGATACGTTCGCAGTTTGTGGTGTCGGGCAATATCCGCGATAGTTTTTTGACCCCCATGCGAGGCACCGACACGTTGACACTGGCACCACTGCTGCGTTGCCTGTGGTCGTCGCTCTCGGCCTTGGGCTATCGCTGCATGCTGGTCTACGACCCGATAGAGGGACTGCGGCCTTACCCGAATGAGCCAGCCGTCGTCGAACTGGCTACGCGCCTGTTTAATTTGAAATTGCAAAATGGCGTCATGCCCGCCAGCCTGGAATCGCTCTCGGACACCATGAAGGCGGTGGCGTTCCAGCGCGAAGCGCGGTGTGGGCTGGTGATCGACTTTGCTTCGCGACTGACGCGCCAGGCAGACCACCTGGACAACACCGAGCACCGTTTCTTTCTGGCGGCGCAACGCCTGTCGCTGATGGCCAACCCCATCGTTCCCCGCGCCACCGACGCACCGACCGCCAGCCCCCCGCCTGCACCAACGACTTCCCCGACCATTGCAGCCAGTGTGCAAGCGCTGTTCAACCCGGTGCTGTGGCTGGTCAACCGGTCGCAGGACTTACCCTCGTGGCTGACATTGGACAGCGCCCGCGTGGCCAGCACCGTGATCGGCCAGCCCGACTACAGCACCCGCCAAGAGGCGGCACGTTGTTTGGCACCGATGTTTGCGGGCTTCAACGCGGCGACGGCCGAGCAACGCGACACGTTCGCGGCCACCTTTACCGATAACACGGATGGGCTCTCGCTCTCTGCCATGAGCGACATCGCCCAACTGGCCGACCGCCAGGGCATTGCGCTGACCGATGTAGACGATGCCGTGCAATGCTTCAAGGTGGGCGCGACCGACAACCCGTGGAAGAAAACTTACCTGCGCGAGAAGATTGCGAACGGACAAACCGTGATCGAAAGCCGCGTGCGCGGCCAAGAGCGGGCCGTGACCAAAACCATCGACATCTTGATGCGTTCGGTCATGGGCCTGACCGGTGCGCAGGCCCGGGGGCGGGGCAGCCGCCCACGCGGTGTGCTGTTTTTTGCCGGACCGACGGGTGTCGGTAAAACCGAGCTGGCCAAGGCGCTGACGCACCTGGTGTTTGGCGATGAGAACGCCTACATCCGCTTTGACATGAGCGAGTTCGCCGAAGAGCACTCCGGCGCGCGCTTGCTCGGCGCGCCCCCTGGCTACGTGGGCTATGACGCAGGTGGTGAGCTGACCAACGCGGTGCGCGCCAAGCCCTTTAGCGTGATTTTGTTTGACGAGATCGAGAAGGCGCACCCCCGCATCCTGGACAAGTTTTTGCAGATACTGGAAGACGGACGGCTCACCGATGGGCAGGGTGAAACCACCTATTTCTCGGAAGCCATCATCGTGTTCACCTCCAACCTGGGTATCTATGTGGAGGACGAACAAGGCCGCCGCGTGCAAAACGTGCATGCCACCGATGCGCAAGAGGTGGTGGAAGAGCGGGTGCGCCAGTCCATTCAAGACTACTTCAAGTTCCGGCTCTCGCGGCCCGAAATCTTGAACCGCCTTGGCGACAACATTGTGGTGTTTGGTTTCATCACGCCCCAGATTGGTGGGCAGATCATGGACGGCATGTTGGCCAACATCGTGGCGCGCGTACGTGAAGAGCACAAGATTGAATTGGTCATACCCGATGCTGTCCGTGCGCAATTGCGCGCCGAGTGCACCAAGGATTTGTCCAACGGCGGGCGCGGCATTGGCAACCGGTTGGAGTCGGCGTTTATCAACCCCTTGAGCCGTGCGCTGTTTCGCTTCTCGCTGGAAGGGCGCACGCAAATCACAGTGGGTTCGATTGAAGACGCCAGCAACGGCGTGACTACGGTAAGCCTTCAGTAATGCCATTGTCAAAGCAATCACGCGCGTCTATCGAACTCAACAAGGCGCATTTCCCAGTCACCGTGCTCGGGCCAGGACGGCGCATTGGCTTGTGGGTGCAGGGTTGCAGCATTGGTTGCAAAGGCTGTGTGTCGATGGACACCTGGCCCAAAGACGCGGGCCGTGCGGTGCCCATTGCTGACCTGCTGACCTGGTGCAAAAAGGTGGCGGCCGATGGGCTGGATGGCATCACCATCAGCGGTGGCGAGCCGTTTGACCAAGCGCCTGCGTTGCAGCAATTGTTGACTGCTTTGCGCACGTGGCGCACACAATCTGCGATGGATTTTGATATCTTGTGCTACAGCGGTTACCCGCTCAAGACCTTGCAGCAGCGCCACCCCAAGGTGCTGGCGCTGCTAGATGCCGTCATACCCGAACCGTACGTCGATAGCCAACCGCCCACCGCCGTGTGGCGTGGTTCTGCGAATCAGTCGCTGGTGCCTTTGAGCGCTATGGGCCAGGCGCGCTATGCGTCGTATGTCGCAGCGCCGTTGACGGATGCAGACAAGCGCATGCAGGTGGCGGTCGAAGGAGGCAAGGTCTGGATGATTGGCATACCTGCCCGGGGCGATATGGCCAAGGTGGAAGCCCTGTGTGCCAGCCGGGGCCTGAGCCTGGAGAGCGTGTCATGGCGGCGTTAGCATGAGCGATATAGGTATGGATGCCACTGTCGACGCCATGGTCCGCGTATGCCCGGTGTGCGAGCAAGAAAATGCCCCGCAATCGCTGCGCTGCAGCTGTGGGGCCTCGCTGTTGGGGGTGGATTTCAGCATTCGTAAATCGCTGGTCTCAGCGCCAGAAGAACACTTTACGCAAACCACCCCGAAAGCACTAACGATATCGACGGATGTGCTGTGCCCGTATGCCGATTGCGCGCAGCCG
>JBDTAG010000356.1:0-2782 GCA_039924745.1 Rhodoferax sp. | reverse complement strand
CGCAGCGCTTTGGCAGTGGCGCGTTTGACCAATCCATACCCATCCGCCGATGCGATGAGCTCGGCCAACTGGCGACCGACATCAACACCATGGCGGGCAGCATCCACCAGATGCTGGAGGCCAAGCGTGGCCTGCTGCTGGCCATCAGCCACGAGCTGCGCAGCCCGCTGACTCGCGCCCGGCTGAACACCGAACTGCTGCCAGAAGAGGGCGATGTGGCGCCGCGCCGCGAAGCCCTGTTGCGCGATCTGGGCGAGATGCGCGACCTGGTCACCGACCTGCTGGAAAGCGAGCGCCTGGGCCAAGGCCATGCTGCCCTGCAACTGGAAGCGGTGAACTTGGCGGCGCTGATCCAGGAGGTGGCGCAGGCGGCAGTCCCGGCCCAAGGATCGGCGCAACCCGTGGCATTGGACATCGCGCCCAATCTGCCCACTCTGCAATTGGACCGCACCCGCATGCGCCTGCTATTGCGCAACCTGCTGGACAACGCGCTGCGCCACAGCGCCGATGCCAATCAGCCGCCATTGGTTCACTTGCAGGCGGATGTGGATTCGGAAGGCCACAGTATCTGCATCACCGTGCGCGACTATGGCCCGGGTGTGGATGCAGACGCCTTGCCCCATTTGGCCGAACCGTTTTACCGGCCTGACTCCGCACGCGGGCGCACGGCCGGGGGCGTGGGTCTGGGCCTGTATCTGTGCAGGTTGGTGGCGCAGGCCCACGGCGGCACTTTAAGCGTGCGCAACGCGCAACCGGGGTTGGAAGTGACGGTGCGGCTGCCTTAAGCACCCAACCAGAAGCATCAGTCTTTGGACTTGCCTTTGTGTTTGCTCTTGCATTTGCCTTTTTGCTTGTCCTTGTCTTTACCCTTGCTGCCGGATTGCTCCGTCGCCGCTTTTTCCGCAGCACGGGCCGCCTTCTCAATCTTTTTGACCGACTTGGGGTGCGCAGGTGACCCTGCAGCAGCGCTTCCATCCAGCTCCGCCTGCACCCGCTCGCACAGCGTTTGCAGGATCTTGATGCGGGCGTAGTTCTTGTCGTTGGCCTCCACCAAGGTCCAAGGCGCGTTACCGGTGCTGGTGCGCTCCACCATGTCGCAAGCGGCCAACTGGTATGCATCCCATTTCTTGCGGTTGCGCCAATCTTCTTTGGTAATTTTGAAGTGCTTGAAAGCAATCTGCTCGCGCGCCTTGAAGCGCTTCAACTGCTCCTGTTGGCTGATCTGCAGCCAAAACTTGACCACCATGGCGCCGGATGCGGCCAACTCGTGTTCGAAGTCGTTAATCTCGGAATAGGCGCGCAGCCAATCGGCCTCGCTGCAAAAACCTTCGACCCGTTCCACCAGTACACGGCCGTACCACGTGCGGTCAAAAATCGCTACCCGTGCCTTGTGCGGCACGTGGCGCCAAAAGCGCCACAGGTACGGCTGTGCGCGCTCTTCCTCAGTAGGCGCCGCCACGGGGATCACCTGGTACTGGCGGGCATCCAAAGCCGCCGTGATACGCCGGATGGCACCACCTTTGCCAGCCGCGTCGGCGCCTTCAAACGCGCATACCAGTGAGCGACCCTGGAAGCGCGGGTCGCGCAGCAGCTCTGCCAGGTGGGCCTGCCAGTGGGCCAGCGCATCTTCATAGTCGTTGTCGTCCATGCGCAGGCTGAGATCCATCGTCGTTAGCACCGTGCGACCATCGGTATTGACGCGCACCATGGGCGCCACCGGCGCATCTTGCTCGTCGGTACTTGCCAAGCGTTTTTGCATGGACTGCAGCAGGATTTGCCCCACGGTGAGCGAGCGGTAGCGGTCGTCCGTGCCTTCGACCACCATCCACGGCGCCCACGGTGTGTTGGTCAGGCGCAGCAAATGGCCGGCCACGTCTTGCAACTTATCGTAGGTCTTGAGCCGATCCCAGTTCCACTGCGTCACGCGCCAAGCGGTGTGCGGGTCGTTTTCGAGGTCTTTGAGCCGCTTGATTTGTCCCTCTTTGGTCAGGTGAAACCACAGCTTCAGTACCAGCGCACCTTCGTCGACCAGCATGGCCTCCAGGCGGTTGATCTGGTCGGCTCGCGCGTCCAACTCTTTTAGCGATATTTCACCTTCAATGCGTTGGCGGATAGGCTCCGAATACCACGACCCGGCGAAGATGCCAATGCGCCCTTTGGGTGGTAGCGCCCGCCAGTAGCGCCACATCGGCGGGCGCTCGCGCTCCTCGTCGGTGGGAGCAGAGAAGGCCAAGGTGGATAAAAAGCGGGCGTCCATCCACTCATACAACACATTGATGGTTTCTCCCTTGCCCGCACCGTCTTGCCCGCTGATCAGCACCACGACCGGGATTTTTTTGGCCTCGTGCAAGTCCACCTGCGCATTCAGTAGCGCGGCACGCAGCGCGGGCACGGCGGCCTTGTACGCAGCTTTGGTGATGGTGTGGCCTAGTTCTGCGGATTCAAACATGGTGTGTACTCCTGGCGTGGCCAGATCATTCTAGGCTTCAGCGTCTTTCAGACTCTGTGGGAAAGCGCACATCCAAGCGGGTGCTGTGGGAACTGTAGAAAGCTTGTTTTGCGGAAGAATAACTAGCAAAAAGTGCCATTGTCCCTCGTGCAATATAGGTTTATAGCTATCGAATGAGTAGCATGCAAAAAAGCCTTGAGCGACCCGGCTTGCGGACGCAACATGCTCAGTACAATCGTTTAAGCTCCAACTGAGCAAGTTTCGTGCCTTTATGAAAAAACCACCTTCACCCCTGCTACTGCTGGCCGTCTGTGCGGCGTTCTCTCTGCCCGC
>JBDTAG010000355.1:0-6383 GCA_039924745.1 Rhodoferax sp. | reverse complement strand
ACTGTCGCTAGCTTGCGAAACCATGGCAGTCAACTTCGTTGTGAAGTCGGTTGATTCTGCTTGGCTAATCTTGCCATCACTGTCAGTGTCAATTGCCTTGAACAACGCCTGCAACGGGTCGGTTTTGGTGTCACCAGATGCCGGTTCAGCCGCTGACACTGTGCCATCTTGGTTGGTGTCTAACGGGTCGAAACTGGTTTTGGCACTCGCACCCGAACCGCCGCCGACCCTGTGGTGACCGCCTGCGTGGCCACCACCTTGGTGTGCCTGTGCAAAATCCACAGTAGATTTTGGCGGGAGCTGATCGATTACGGTTTTCATACCCGCCTTCAGCTCATCAGGTGACAGACTACCGTCCCCATTGGTGTCCATGGACGCAAATACCTTGGCCGTGTCCCCAAGGTTGACTCCGGTTTTCTGGCTAATTTTGTCGAGCATGGTGCCCAGCTCGGTTTGGTCAACACTACCGTCACCATTGGTGTCAACCTTGGCAAACATTTTTGATTGGCGGTTGGCGCTTTGGGTCGAAGCGGCGGCCCAAGCATTGCCAGAGCCACTCACCCCGTTGATAGAGCTCATAGTCGTTCCTTTCGTTGCGTTTAAGAGGTTGCGTTGTATTGCCATCCATGGACCTCGGACCAGAGGTGACATTTGTATTGTTGACAGTGCCAGTGAAGTCCTGATGTCTGCTTTGTACCGAGCTTGGTACACAAGTCGCTTTGATCGCTCAATCAAAGGGTAAAAGTCGGCCCAGCTCGTTGCTTATGTGTCCACTGCCGTACCTACACTCATTTGCACTATGAGCGTTTGTGCCCAGATCTTGATCGTTGACGACGACGTGGAAATCACCAATCTTCTGCGTGATTACTTGGCACGTTTTCGCTATGGTGTGCATACCGCGGGCGATGGCGTTGCCATCCGCCACCATCTGGCGCTGCATGCAATCGACTTGGTGGTGATGGATGTGATGCTGCCAGGCGAGCATGGGTTAGCCCTTGCGCGTGAGGTGCGTTAACAGTCAGCCATTCCCATCATTATGTTGACCGCGCGTTCAGACCCCTATGAACGCGTAATTGGTCTGGAAAATGGTGCCGATGATTACGTCAGTAAACCATTTGAGCCGCGTGAACTGGTGGCTCGCATACAGACTGTATTGCGTCGCGCAACCGCGGTTCACGACGGCGCGAATGACAAGGTTCGAAGCGACGTTATTTGTTTTGATGGGTGGGAGTTGCACCGGGAGGCGCGCAGTCTTCAGTCGCCTGATGGCGTAACAGTGCCCTTGTCCAATGCGGAGTTTCGGTTGCTTTGCACGTTCTTGCAAACACCCCGGCATTTGTTCAGCCGTGATCAACTGGTGGAGCAGGCGCGTGGCCGATCTATGGATTCGTTTGAACGCAGTATTGACCTATTGGTCTCACGGTTGCGCCAAAAACTTGCACGCACGGATGACCCTGCCAGCATGATCAAAACCGTAAGGGGTGTTGGTTACATATTCAATGTGCAAGCGGTACAAGGGCGCGTAGCATGGAGCACTTGATACCGCGGACTTTGTTTGGTCGCTTGGCTTTGTTGTTGCTCGCCGCGGTTCTGGCGAGCCATTTGTTGGTTTTGACCGTTATGTTCGAATTGATGGGACCACGGATCTCTATCCGTCCAAGCTTTGGCGCTCCCTCCGGTGGTCCACCTTTTCTACATTGGGGTTTGTGGTTGGACATTGGAGTACGCCTTGGGGCGCTAATGCTGGTCGCTTGGGTCGGTGCGCGCTGGGTGTCGCAGCCGGTGTTGCGACTGGCAAGTGCGGCGCGTGATCTGGGACGCGATATTCACCGCGCGCCATTGGTCGAGGAGGGTACCGATGAATGCCGCGAAGCAACGCGTGTGTTCAACCAGATGCAAGCACAAATTTGCCGTCAGCTTGGTGAGCGCGACTGCTTCGTAGCCGCTGTTTCACACGATCTGCGCACTCCCCTGACACGATTGGCTCTTCGCACCGAGTCGCTGGTGGACAGCGATCAACGTGGACATTTCGCGCGTGACATAGCCGAGATGAACGCCATGATCAGCGCCACATTGGATTATTTGCGTGGAGCGGCTGAGCAGGAGCCTACCGTTCTGCTTGACATGGAATCTGCCTTGAGGAGTTGGGTTGATGACTACAAGGACACCGGGCGGCTCGTGCACATGGACGATGCGCACATGCATTGCGCACCCTTGCGCACGCAAGTCTCGGCGTTGCGCCGTTGCATTGCCAATTTGGTTGACAACGCGGTGCGTTATGGGGGTAGTGCCAGCATACGCTGTATCGACACGCACGACGAGGTGTGCATTGAGGTATCCGATGCAGGCCCTGGTATTTGCGAATCTGAATTGAGTCGCGTGTTACAGCCGTTCTATCGACTGGACGCGTCACGCAACCGTAACAACGGCGGGGTCGGGTTGGGCTTGTCCATTGCGTACGACATTGCACAGCGCTTGCAAGGGCGTTTGAGGCTGCGCAATGGCGTAGGGGGCGGGTTGGTTGCGAGTGTGACGCTGCCCCGCAGCAGTTGACCGCGGTGCTGCGGTTAAGTCGCTTGTCTTAGCTTTTGAGCAGCGGTGTTACGAAAGTTGCCATGCGCAAATCAGCCAGCATCTTTTGATCAGGTTGTAAGGTTTGATACAGCGTGCGCGCGGTGGATTCAATATCTTCCAAAGCCGTTAGTCGATTGCGGGCTACGTCTACGGCACTCGCAATGGGCTTGATACCGCCGGCAGAAGAGGCTATGACTGCGGCTTCGCTTGCATTGCGACTGCGCTGGCGTTCCATATCTGCTTGTAGCGCCAAAATGCGATCAGAAAAAGTTTGCCAGGCGGTGGTTTGTTCGGGGGTTAAATGCAGGTCTACCTGCAAAGTGCCCAAGTGATATTCCAATTGTTCTCTGTTCATTGGGGGTTGATGCTCTTGAGGTCCCTTGGGGGCGCTGGGCTTTTCTGTTGAATCGCAGCCCTTGGAATGTTCGCCAGAGCTGTGGCGACCACCACCGCCCATGCCACCCCCCATTCCGCCACCGCCAAATTGTGCATAGGCATTAGGCGACAACAGTGAAGTTGACAACAAAACGCAGCCGGCTGCGAGGGCGCAGAGATGGGATTTCATGCTGAAAAAGTTCCATTAAATGATGGAACTGACTATCGCGATGGCGCGTGTCGAAAACGTATAGGCGCTGTAAACCTGGGGTAAAAAGGGCAGCCTCTAAAGTTCTAAGATGTGGAGATTAGTGGTAACTTGGTGAACCGCGCCTGTTTGGCGCCGTTAATCTCGACTTCCTCCTGGAACATCGCCGCAGGGCGCACCCACAAGCCGTGTTCGCCATACAGCGCGCGGTAAAGGGTCATCGGTTCCAGGGTCTCGCTGTGGCGGACCGTGTCGACCACTTCATACAAATTGCCTTTGTAATGGCGGTACAAGCCAGGTGGGGTGGTGATCAATGGGGGGAGGTTTTCGCCTGTCATGGGACAATCCTAGCCTATGCACCCAAAAGCTCTTTTAGACGCCTGCGCCGAACTGGTCAGGCTGACCCTCAAATTTGACCACCCTGCCGATGCCATCGTGTCGCGCTTTTTCCGCGACAACCGAGGCCTGGGGCCGCGCGAGCGCGCCACCATGGCCGAAACGGTGTACACCGTGTTGCGCAAGAAACTGCTCTTTGACCACCTGGCGCCGTCGGGCAGCGGCCCTAAAGAGCGCCGTTTGGCCATTTTGGGTTTTTACGGCCCTGGCGATTTTCTGCTTAGCGCGCTAAGCGAGCAGGAGATCAAGTGGCTGGATCAATGCGAAAAAGTCAGCCCACATGATTTGATGGAGCGCCATCGCCACAACCTGCCGGAGTGGTTGGTGGAGCCGCTGAAAGCGCAGTTGGGTGCAGAGTTTTGGCCACTGGTCGAGACGCTAAACCTGGGCGCAGGGCTGGACCTGCGGGTCAACACCTTCAAAGCCAAGCGTTCCGATGTGCAAAAAGAGCTGAACAAGGCCGGTATCAAGGCGACGAATACTCCGTTTTCCCCATGGGGTCTGCGCATAACGGGTAAGCCCGCGCTGAACAAAAACGAAGCTTTTATGCGGGGCGAGTTCGAAGTCCAGGACGAGGGCTCGCAGTTGTTGTCCATGCTGGTGGATGCCAAACGCGGCGAGATGGTTGTCGATTTCTGTGCCGGTGCGGGTGGCAAGACGCTTGCACTTGGCGCCTCTATGCGAAGCACAGGTCGGCTGTACGCTTTTGACACTTCGGCCCACCGACTGGATGCTTTCAAGTCGCGCCTGAAACGCAGCGGCTTGTCCAATGTGCACCCCGCAGCCATCGCACATGAGCGGGATGACCGCGTCAAGCGTCTCACAGGGAAAATGGACCGTGTATTGGTAGATGCGCCATGCACCGGACTTGGCACCTTGCGCCGCAATCCTGATCTGAAATGGCGGCAAAACCTCCAAGCCGTGGAGGAAATGGCGGCCAAGCAGGCGGCTATTCTGCAAAGCGCAGCGCGCATGTTGAAGTCTGGTGGTCGCCTGGTTTACGCCACTTGCAGCGTGTTGCCACAAGAAAACGAAGCGATTGCCGAAGCCTTTTCGGCCGCCAACCCCGACTATGAACCGTTGTCAGCTGGCGAAATATTGTCAGAATTAAAGGTTGAAAACGCAGTCTCGCTTTGCAATGGCGGCGATAACGGTAAGTTGTATCTGCGACTTTGGCCCCATCGGCACGCGACCGACGGGTTTTTTGCGGCTGTGTGGCAAAAAAAATGACGTAATAGTTTGGGTGTAATCCCCTAAAATTGGTGGTTACATGCATTGGCATGTACAAGCTGATATTGGTTGAGTTCCATAAAAACTATTTCTCGTTGTAAAGAAGCGATTCCACTATGTTGTTACCCGATTGGGCTGTGCTGAATTTCGCCATAGATTGGCTTGCCAACGGCATGTGGGACCTGCATTGGTGGCAAATCGTGTTATTCACACTAGCCACGACGCACGTCACCATGATCAGCGTGACCATATTTTTGCATCGTCACCAGGCACACCGTGCGTTGGACCTGCACCCCATCGCGTCACATTTTTTCCGCTTCTGGTTGTGGATGACTACGGGGCAGGTGACAAAAGAATGGGCTTCCATTCACCGCAAGCACCACGCCAAGTGCGAGCAGCCGGATGATCCACACAGCCCCCACGTCTTTGGTATCAAGACTGTGCTCTTGGAAGGCTATGAGTTGTATCGTGCCGAAGCACAAAACAAGGATACGTTGTCGCGTTACGGTCATGGCACACCCAGCGACTGGATTGAACGGCACATCTACACCGGGCTGTCCACCATGGGTGTATTGTTGATGCTTGTTATTGACTTGGTGCTGTTTGGTGCCGCAGGGTTGATCGTGTGGGCGGTACAAATGGCGTGGACCCCTGTCATGGCCGCGGGCATCATCAATGGTGCAGCTCACTACTGGGGGTATCGCAATTTTGAAGCGCCAGACGCCAGCAACAATATTTCTCCGTGGGGTATTTTGATCGCGGGTGAAGAGCTCCACAACAACCACCACACCTATCCCACGTCCGCCAAGTTGTCGGTCAAACCGTATGAATTCGATATTGGTTGGGTCTACATCAGTCTGATGCAGCGCGTGGGCTTGGCCCGCGTCAAGAAGACACCGCCCAAGGCCGCATATGGTGCCATCCGTCCCGTTGCTGACGAGAAAACACTGGAAGCACTGATAGCCAATCGTTACGAGCTGATGGCCGGTTATGCCAAGGGCATGCGTAAGGCAGCCCGTGCTGAGCTGGATTCCATGCGCGCGCGTAGCGCGGACGTGGCCGTCATCAAAGCCGCCAAGCGCTGGATGCACCGAGATGAGGAAAAAGTGCCGGCTTCTGCTGCGCCAGAGCTGGCCAAAGCCCGTGCTGCGTCGCCACTGCTGGACAAGATGGTGATCATGCGCGAAGAGCTGCGCCAGATGTGGTTGAACACCTCTGTATCGCGCGAGCAACTGGCTGCTGACTTGCAAGCTTGGTGTCTGCGTGCGGAAGAGAGCGGGATTGCGGCACTGCGCGAGTTTTCTATGAAGTTGCGTACTGCGCGGGCTTGAGTTCCACTTCGCTTCTTTGGTTAGGCCCGCGTTTAGCGGGCTTTTTTTCGTGCGCTCCCGGTTCGTCGGCCTATGCGTTTTGCTCCGTGTCCCCCGCCCTTCGGGCTCCTCCTTTACCTGCGCAAAACGCATAGCCCGACGATTCTTGCGGATGGTTGGCGCTGCAATATCCGAATCTTCCTTTTGAGCGCCCATCTCTCCAGCATTCGGCATGGCTTGGGTATTCTGCGTAGGTAAAGGAGGAGCCCGAAGGGCGGGGGACACGCAGC